>JAITFV010000242.1 GCA_031281115.1 Oscillospiraceae bacterium
GCGCTTCCTCGCGGACCGTCCCGTCAGCCGCTGCCAGCACGATCAGAGCCGCCAGCGAATCCGTCATGTTGGAGGCGGCGGCAAACTGGGCCTGCGCCAGCACGACCCCTTCTTCCCCCTCTTCAACAGTCCCGATACAAAATGCCCCGACCCCCGCGCTCTCCAGCACCTCGACCGCGAAATCCGCTTTCTTTGCGCTCACCACGCAAACCATGCCGATTCCCATATTAAAAGTATTGAACATGTCGCGCTCGGGAATGTTCCCCTTGAGCTGAATATGCCTGAAAACCGGTGGAATCTCAAACGCGCTTTTATTAATCTTCGCGCCTGTTCCGTCAGGCAAACAGCGCGGAATATTCTCATAAAACCCGCCGCCCGATATGTTTGCGATGCCTTTAACTTTAACCTCGGAAATCAGCTGTGATAAAGGCTTCACGTAAATTTCAGTCGGCGTAAGCAGCTCCTCGCCGAGCGTTTTGCCGAACTCGGGAATAAATTCATCCAGCGGCGTTCTTTCGGTAATTCCGAAAACCTTCCGAATCAGTGAAAAACCGTTGGAATGTACCCCGCTCGAAGCCAAGCCGATAATCACGTCACCGCCTTTGATTCTCGACCTGTCGATAATTTTACTTTTATCGACCACGCCCGTGCAAAACCCTGCAATGTCATATTCATCTTCTTTCATCAGCCCCGGATGCTCGGCTGTTTCGCCGCCGATAAGCGCGCAGCCTGCTCTTATGCAGCCCTCTGCAACTCCGTTCACAATCGCAGCAATCCGCTCGGGCGCTACCTTTCCGCAAGCTATATAATCAAGAAAATACAGCGGCTTGGCGCCGGAGCAGATAATATCATTCGCGCACATCGCAACCGCGTCAATGCCTATTGTATCATGCTTGTCAAGCAGCATTGCGAGCTTGATTTTCGTTCCGACACCGTCAGTGCCGGAAACAAAAACAGGTTCCTTGATTCCCGACAAGTCCGGCTGATACATACCGCCGAAGCCGCCGAATTCTCCCAGCACACTTTTATTATGCGTTTTCTGCACTGCGTCTTTCATGAGTCTCACGCTCTCATAGCCGGCAACAACGTCAACGCCTGCGTTTTTATAACTTTCACTGTGACTGTTTTTCATATTTTCATTAAGTCCTTTCTTCACCAACGAAGAATGAAAACAACGTTTTCCCCGTTTCAGTCGTATTTTGTTTCAAACTTAAATACCTCGCAATATACTCGATTGTATAGCCGATTGCGAAATGTATTTTTCGCGGTCGGGTGTGGAAACCCGACCCTACATGTTTATACTGTTTCGACAGCGCCCGCAGTCCGTAGACTGCGGCATCTCTGATTGGAATCGGTATTATAACCTCAAATTAAACTTATCAGTTGGTAACTCGGCAGGAACTTCCATAGGATACTTCCCCGAAAAACAACCGGTACAAAATCCGCAATCTGCGCCGTTTGCGATTCTCTCCACGCCCTCTATGCTTAGGTACCCGAGCGAGTCTGCGCTTATTTCCCGCCTTATTTCCTCATGTGTCATTTGATTGGCTATCAGAGAGTCGCGGCTGTCAATGTCTGTACCGAAAAAGCAGGAATGCTTAAACGGCGGCGAGGAAAGCCGGATATGTACTTCTTTTGCGCCCGCATCACGCAGAATTTTTATTATAACTTTCATAGTTGTGCCGCGGATTATGCTGTCATCTATGACTACAACCCGCTTGCCGCTTACCGTCGAAGCTATCGCACTGAGTTTAATCTTAACAGAAGATTCCCGCGTTTCCTGCGATGATTGAATGAACGTTCGCCCGACATAGCGGTTCTTAATCAGCCCGATTCCATACGGAATCCCCGACTTAATTGCGTAGCCGAGTGCGGCGTCAAGCCCGCTGTCCGGCACACCGATTACCACATCGGCGTCTGTGGGATGCTCGTCTGCAAGGATTTCCCCTGCACGGATTCTCGCTTCATGCACCGAAACGCCCTCAATAATACTGTCAGGGCGCGCAAAATAAATATATTCAAAAACGCAGAGACTGCCTTTTTTGCCGCAGTGAGTTTTTATGCTTTTTATACCCTTGTCAGAAATCACTACGATTTCCCCCGGAAGCACATCGCGCAGAAACTCTGCGCCGATTGCGCCGAGCGCGCAGCTTTCGCTCGCCGCGACATAACCGGCGCCGCCCGGCAGCTCTCCGAGACAGAGCGGCCGTATTCCGTCGGGGTCGCGGGCGACTATTAGTTTTTTCGGCGACATAATCGCAAGGGAATATGCGCCTTTAACCTTATTCATCGCTTTTTCAAGCGATTCTTCAATCGAATTGCAAATGAGCCTTTGCTCGGTTACCGCGTAAGCAAGAACTTCCGCGCCGCTGATAGTATGGAAAATCGCGCCCTTGTTCTCATAGTCGTCGCGCAGTTCCTGCGCGTTGACCAAGCTGCCGTTATAAGAAAGCGCCATAGAGCCTTTTATGTGCTTAACTACAAGCGGCAGGGTTTTTAGATAGGCATCCGCGCCTGATGCAGAGTATCGCACGTGTCCTACAGCGATTTTTCCGCCGTTCAGGCGTTCAAGGATTTCCTTGTTGAAGACCTCATTAACAAGCCCCATGCCGCGCTTATAATTTATAATACCCCGGTCGTTGACGGCTATGCCGCAGCTTTCCTGCCCTCTGTGCTGGAGCGCGTAAAGCGCGGTATAAGCGTATCTCGTGACATCTGAGTTCTCTTTGGTGAAGATTCCAAAAACGCCACACTCTTCCCGCAGTTTATCAAACATTTACATTCACCATCCTACATTATTAATTTTACCTTATTTCGGCAAAATTATCAAGTAAAAAAGAACATGCTTTATTGCCCTTATTTTGTAGGAAATGACAATAGGTTATACAGTGTATTGACATTTTCATCTTTTTATGGTATTATGTATGGTGGGTAATTATGAAAGTTAAAGGAATCGCTATGGATAAATTTACCGACAAAATAGACAGCTACCGCGGGCTGACCTCGGACGAGGTCGCCGAGCGCACCTCTATGTACGGCTACAACGGCGAAAGCCGTCAGCTTGATACCGCGGGTGATTTCAAGCCCGCGCGGATTCTGTTTTCGTACAGATTTTTGATTATGTTTCTCGCGGCGGCGGCAATTATAATCAGCGGGCTCACAAGCGAAAACCCCGAAAGAGGTATCGGCGGAGGCTTCGTTATGCTTCTGCTTGCTTTTATTTACTCAGCTGTTGAAATTTATAAAGGTTACAAGTGCCGCGACTCTTTTAAGGAACTCCGGCGGGTTTCGAGCCCGCGCTTCCGCGTATTGCGCGACAGCGGAATCGTGCTTCTGCGCCGTGAATTCATCGTCCCTGACGATATTATTATACTGCAGGAGGGCGAAAGTGTCCCTGCCGACGCGCATTTGTTGGAAGCTGCAGGTGTTTCCGCAGACGAAAGTCTCTTCACGGGCGACAGCACCCCCGCCGCCAAGCGAATCGGCGCAGACTCCAAAAACGAAATAAAACAAACCTGTATATATAAAGGTACTCGCCTGCTGTCAGGCAGCGCAATCGCCCGCGTTACCGCGACAGGCATAGACACTAAGAAATGCCGGGAGTTCGGCGAGGTTGAGCCTTCGGCAACTTACATGACCGAAATCGAGAATGCCGCAAGCAAGGCGATGCCTATGTTCTGGGCGGCATCGGCTGTGTTTTTAATTATGTTCTTCGTGATTACAATGCTGACAAAAGGCGCAGAAATGGAAATCGTTGAGTTCCCCTTCGTTGCGCTGCTCCCCGCGTTCGCGTTCGCGCTCTGCCTTATGCCGGCGGAAGCCCCCCGTCTCGTTCGCTCACACTATCTTTTCGGCGCGTTCTCGCTGCTTAGAAAAAACTGCGTGGTAAAAGACCTGCGGGCTATAGAAAGTCTCTCGGCGATTACTGCCGTCTGCGTTGATAAAACCGGCGTTATTACCAAGAGCCATACTTCTTTAACAGACGAACACAGCGCAGACCCCGAAACGCTTGCGCGGATTTCCGTACTCTCCTGTAAACCTGCCAGTTCCTCCTCGCTTGACAGAGCAATCATACTCGGCGCAGCGTTCAAGAGCGTAGATGTGAAAGCCTTGCAGGAAAACGAACTCATCTGCTGTTATCCTTTTTCAGAGGAAACAAAGCTCGGCGGAAACCTTTGGAGAATCAACGGCTCGCTTCTGCTTTGCGTCAAGGGCTCGCCCGAAATGATTCTTACGAAGTGCGACCTCACCCCCGACTATCTCTTCTCGGTTCAGCAGAAACAGCAAAAGTATGCAGAACTCGGTCACAGAGTAGTTGCCGTGGCTTACGTCCGTATAACTGACGAGAATAATCTGCCGCAGTTCGCTCACGAGTTAGATTATACTTTTGTGGGGCTTTATGCATTTGCCAATCAAACACGCGACAGCGCGCCCGCCGCAGTGCGGAGCTGTTACAAAGCCGGAGTTAAAGTTATCATGACCACGGGCGACAGTGCGGATGCCGCTGTTGCAATCGCCCGCAAAGTCGGTTTCAATGAGCCGCTTGCGGTCACGGGCGATTATCTGCGCGAGTGTCAGCTTGAAGGTGTCGCGCCCGACATAAAAGGCGTTAATATCTTTGCCCGCGTCACCCCCGACCAAAAACCTTATATAATAGAATTATTACAAAATGAGGGCGAAATCGTCGCCGCTACCGGGATAGGCGCGGCAGACGTCAAAGCGCTCGAAAAATCCGACGTCGGCGTGGCTCTGCCGCAGGAAACTTCCGGCGCGGCTAAGGAAGCCTGTGGACTTGTTCTTGCTGACGACGACTTTAACTCCGTGATAGACGCACTCAAAGAAACTCGCCAAATTCATTATAATATAAAACAAACTATCGGGAATATATTAATCGCTGTTACCGCGATGGTGATGTTTACGCTGTTCTGCCTTTTCTCGGGCGGCGGAGAAACCCTCTCACCTGTCGCCGTATCGCTGCCGGCAGTTTTGCTTCTGCCCCTGCTTTCGCTGCCGTTTTTCGGGAACCGTGCAGACATAAAAAGCGTGATGTCTGCTTCCGGCTTCGTAGGGCGCGGCAAGCTTGACTTACGGTTTCTGCTTCGCACAATTACGCAGGGGCTTTGCGTTTCGCTTGCGGTTTTAGTTTTCCGCCTGCTTCTGTGGGGCGAAAGTTCCGACGTGCTTAACGCCTGCTTCCTTGCCGCGTTCGCGGGCGGGCTCATCGGCGCGGCTCTCGTGAATCTTTCCGCTTCCATACCTATTTATAAGCTTGCTGCAGGGAAATGCACTTTCGCTCTCATTATAGCGGGTGCGGTTCTGCTGCTTGTAATTCTGCTTACTTACCTGCCCGTCGTGAATACGGCTTTCGGGCTGACGGCAATAAACCCTCTGCGTTTTATATCGGCGCTCCTGCTTGGTCTAATCAGCCAAAGCTGGGTTGAAATCCCGAAGATTAGAGATTATAAATGATGAAAACACTTTTCGCATTGTTGAGCGGCGCGGTTTTCGGTGCGGTGAACGTGATTCCCGGCGTTTCAACAGGAACAATGATGGTCGTCTTCGGTTGTTACGACGTTGTCTGCGGCGCATTAGCCCTCGACTTCAAGCATATAAAAAAGCACCTCTCCTTCCTCGTGCCGTTCGGAATAGGCGCGGTAGCAGGGTTGGGCGGTGCTGTTTTTGCTGCGGCGTTTTTGCTGGAGAACTTCCCGGTTCCCACCTTCCTGTTCTTCATCGGGCTTATTGCAGGCAGTCTGCCGCTTATATTTAAGAATCTGCACCTTAAAGGCACGCCGAAAACCTCGCACATCATTCTCGGCGGCATCGCGCTCGCGCTCGTAATTCTGCTCGGACTTGTAGGGAGTGACGCCCCCGGCACTCCGGAAACTTCTATCCCCGGCACTCCGGAAACTTCTACCCCCGGCGTTCCCTACATCGCTTTAATCACAACAAGCAGCTGCGCGGCGGCGGCGGCGATGATAATCCCCGGTATTTCCGGTGCGTTTATGCTGTTGCTGTTCGGGACTTATTACGCTATTACTAATGCGCTCAGGGAATTCGACTTCCGCATTGTAATCCCCGCCTGTATCGGAATCGCCGCAGGAGTCGTCCTCGGTGCGCGGGGAATAAAGCTTCTTCTCGCCCGCTTCTATACCGCGACCTACAGCGTGATTACAGGGCTTGTAATAGGCTCGGTGTTTGCGATTTTCCCCGACAACGTGCAACTTGATGCAACGCTTATTATCGGAATCTGCACGTTCACGCTCGGGGCGGCGGTCACGCTGATTGCGGGGAAAGCGAAGAAATAATCTATTGACGAATAGAAAAACTTATGTTATTATAGAGGTACAATTGAAAGGTGGTGTTAATGATGGGTATGACCGACAGACAATTCGATGCTCATAACAAAACTCTTTTACGTGTCTACGAAGATATTCGTAAGGAAATTGAACAACTTACGGGCGGAAAGAAAAGCGAAAAGCTTGAAATATTGATTAAAGACACCATGGATTCATTAAACAGACCGTAATATAGCAATCCCATATGAAATGTGGAATTGCTGTGACAGCGGGAGCCGCTCAGCTTGCAGGCAAACCTGCAAATCAGCGGTCGGACATGGAAATCCGACCCTACAAACCACCCCGTCCCTCGTCAAGGAGGGGAATTTGGTTTGTTGAAACTGAAATCATTCCCCTCCTTGACGAGGGATGGGGTGGTTTTAAAGTTAAACAGCTATATGAATCAATGCACTTGTCTAACATAGCCAAATATAAAAGCAGGGATTAACCCTGCTTTTTTTATGGTCTTGATAAATGCTCAATTTATTTTCATTCTGTTTCCGCTGCTAACTTCTCTACGTAAGCCACATCTTCGGCTTCCATAGCTGCTTTTTCTGCAATGATTAGGTTGTTGAGAGCTTGTGATTCGCCTATATCTTTTTTTAGTTTTAATAATTTAAACAATGTCGTTTTTTGCCATATCCTTATTTCGCTGCTTGTTGCCATTTTTTCACCATGTCCTTTCTGCACCAATGAGAAATGAAAAGTTTCGTTTTCCCCGTTGCCTAAATTATATCTTAAATCCTTATAACTGTCAAGCATTTCCCTATATTTGTGCAGCTTGCACAAATATGCCGCTTGTTTTCGTCAATAATTTTTCAGCCGCCCCCTAAACTTTCCCTGCGGAGAGCCGATATTATATGTGCAGCCGCTGAAAAGGCAGGGAACAGAACGCAGAAACCCTTGAATCCCGAACTCTGAACCCTACTGAACAGCAGCCGTAAAACAGGGAAATACTTCCCGAGTAAAATTAAGACTCACGAAAAGGATTTCGTGAGAGGATTTCAAGGAGGAAATCACTATGGCATTAGTAGTACAACACAACCTAAACGCGATTAATGCTAACAACAAGCTTAGCACTAACGTAGTCGGCGTGAAAAAAGCAACCGAGAAATTATCCTCGGGTCTTGCTATTAACCGCGCAGGCGACAACGCGTCAGGTTTGGCGGTCTCAGAAAAAATGAGAAGCCAAATCAGAGGCCTCGGTCAAGCGATTAGAAACGCTAACGACGGTATCAGCCTCATCCAGACCGCAGAAGGCGGTTTGAACGAAACCCACGCGATTCTCCAGAGAATGAGAGAGCTTGCTGTTCAGTCTGCAAACGGAACCTACAAAGACGAACTCGACAGAGAAGCTATCCAACTCGAAGTTGATGCCCTCAAACAGGAAATCGACAGAATCGCAAGCTCCACCGAGTATAACAAAATCAAGTTGCTTGACGGTTCTCTCGGCGGCGGCGGAACAAGCGGAACATACGGACCCCGCTTCGGTACTCTCCATACTACTGCAGGCGTTCTCGCAGGCACAGTGATTACGTCCAGCATCCAAGGCGTGACAGTAGCATTTACCACCAGTGCTTCCGGCGCGGGCGGCGAAAATGCAACCTGGAACGCAGCAGGCAATACCCTTACCATTAACTTGGCTTCCGGCTCAACCTACACACAGGCGCAAATCAACGACCTTATCTCAGGCGCAGTATGGACAGGTAACGGAGCGCAGACCGGCAGTCCTCCCAGCGTTACAGTAGCGCTCGGAACAGGCGTGGCAATCGGTGAAGCTGTTACATTTGCCGCAACACAAGCCGGCGTAAGGGCAGAATCCGCGTGGATTGAACTCGGCGCTAAATTCGGTGCTCTCTCCAACACAGCGGCTACAGAGGGTTATGCAAATGAAATCCGCTTCACTTCCAACAACTACGGAGCAGATGGTCGTCAGTTCAGAATTGCTACAACCGTAGATGCAGGCAAGGAATGGGTAGAAACCATTACGCGCGAAACCAACCCCAACGTTAAAGATGGTGTGTTCACCATTCACTTGGCAACAGGTATTGAGTACACTCAACAGGACCTCGAAAATATCATGAGAAGAGCCGGACTCGACTACCAAGTTGAAATGAGAAACACAGCCGCTAACACCCCCAACGGATTCAACACATTCTTCGCTACCAACCCTACAACCGCAGGCGTTACCGGCACAATGGTAAGCGGCGCGGGCGTGGGTGCTGACAAAACAGTCGGCGCAGGCGAAGGACTCACTTTCCAAATCGGCGCGAACGGCGTAGCTGACCAAAGAGTTACCCTTTCAGTAGGTAATATGGGCGCAGGCGCGCTCGGGGTGGCGAACGCGGATGTTTCAACCCGGGATGCCGCGAACGCTTCTATCGAAGTTATCGATAAAGCAATCAGCACAGTTTCATTCCAAAGAGCAGGGCTCGGTGCGCTGCAGAACCGTCTCGAATCTACTGTTAATAACTTGACAGTAACTCAGGAAAACCTGACGGCTGCCGAATCGCAAATCCGCGACACCGACATGGCTAAAGAAATGATTGAGTACACCAAGTTCAGCATTCTCCAGCAAGCTGCACAGGCTATGCTCGCTCAAGCCAACCAAGCTCCTCAAGCGATTCTTCAATTACTCGGATAAGTTTTTCCACTGCGGCAAAAAGCCGCGCAAAAACCCCCGCTCCGGCGGGGGTTTTTTTGTTTATTCTAAGGCCTTTTGAGCATTTCTTCGGTATCTTGCAGTAACACATTAAGGTTTT
>JAITFV010000306.1 GCA_031281115.1 Oscillospiraceae bacterium
GGGGGTGTCATGATTGGCAACACTTGATGAACGGATTGCGCGGGAAACAATAAAACTTGAACAACTGAAACGCCAAAAACGAGCACAAAAAGCGCGGGAGAAAGAAAAAATCCGTGCAACAGAAACACGGCGAAAAATAATACTCGGCGGGATTGTGATTAAATATTTCCCGCAGTTTGAAGAATTGCAACCACAAAAAACTAATGAGGAAAATTTAATAGAATTCGCACCGCTTTCGAATTTTCTGAAATGTTTAGCAGAGAAAAAAGAATGGATTTTACAGCTTGAAAAAGAAGCGGAAAATATAAATTAATATGATACAATACAATCATGAACGAACAAGAAAACAAGCCGTCTATGACCGAATGGGATAAGCAGGTTTTTAACCGATTAAAACATATTGTTGAGTTAGAAAAAGTAGGGAAACTTAACTATTTTACCCATGAAGAAGTGTTTGGTGCAGCAGAAGAAAAAATAAGGTTAGCACAAGAAAAACAAAGAGCAGAACGGCGAAAAATCTTTAATAATCTTCAATATGCCGTGTAATTTGATTTACGCTTCCACTTACAATGATGCATATAGTGATATTATCGAGTATTTACTAACCCTCTCTCCCAATGTCGCGAGTAATTTTAATAGCGAATTAAAACAACAAATTATTTCGATAGCTGATTTTCCCGGTCTTTACCCAAGATATGAAAATAGCGAAAGCTTAGGAGTTAAGCTAAGAAAAATGGTTTTAAGCGGTTTCAATTATATTGTTTTTTATGAAATTTCAGAGGATAGAAAAACAGTAACATTCTTTGATATTGTTCATACTTCACGAGATATACAAAGCGTTTTATCACAGCAATTCTAATAAAAACCCCTGCACCCCGCCGACTATTCGGCAAGGCACAGGGGAAATTGAAAGCTAAAAATCAAATAAACTTAACTGCCCTGTTTTATCAGGCTCTGTAAGCGTTAAAACGGTCTTATTTACAGGTGCAGGTGCAGTTGGCTTAATATCTGCCGTCAGTGTTTGAACCTGCCGAAAAGCCGCATACATAGGCTCGGAGGCACATTTAATCATTTCGTCATGAACGCAGAACTTGTTATTAATTCTGCACTGCTCACGCCAAATCCAACCATTAAGCAGATAAACAGGCGTATACCAACGTGAAAATTCTTCGCAGGTAATCGAGTTGCCGTGAATCACTACAGCAGGGACACCGTACAGAGAAAGCTGTAAATAAGTCATGTGAACGCATTTTATATCAATATCTACGGCAGTTACCACAAGTTGAGTGCAATAATTTAACTCCGCTTTTTGCATAGCCTTACACATGGACGTAATCATTACCCCACTCCCGCAACACGGCTCACACGCGCTGATAAAGCCGTTTTTCTCGATAACACTTTGCAAATCATCAAATGTCATAAACGCCATGCAGTCAGAAACGTTTTGAGGTGTGAAGAATTTACCTTTGTACTTGTTATGCAGTTCCAATTCATGAAAAATCAACCCTAAAACGTCCTCTGTACCGCTGTTTTCGACTTTGTTCTGCAAAGCTTCAACCAAATGTGCAAACATCTGCGGAAATGTTTCCTGTTCCCTTTTGCCGTATGAACCGATGATGTCGAGATAACGTTTTTCCCGTTCCTCACGATGTGTCGGGTCAATAGAATTAGAAATTGAAATCGCCGACATTTCCAACCAATCATTAAATACTTGGTATTCCCCTCGGCTGTAAGCGGCTTGTTTAATGAGTTTTATTATCTCTTTTTGATAATTTACATTCATGCGAAAAATCCCCCTTTTAATAAAATTAAAGAACTTGAAATTTAACTTTCAAGGGGAAATATTATGACTTTATTCGGCAAAAAGCAAGCGATATTTCGCGTTTTCTTGTTGAAATATTCGTGTTTTGTTCTGCTCTGCGCTTGTTTTCAAATGCACTTGACTAAAAATAAAATAATTCGCGTTTTATAGAAAACACGAATTGTCAAAAGAAATGTTTTAATGTCAAAATATTAAAACATCACAATATCAAAATTCAAAAATGTTATAACGTTTTGGTGACTTGACTGCTTGACATTTCAAAGTTAAAATGCTACAATATCTAAAGATTTTAACATTAAGAAATTAAATATTATGGCAAAAATCATAGCAATATCGAACCAAAAAGGCGGCGTAGCCAAAACCACGACAACACAGGCAATAGCCGCAGTTTTAAGCGGTCGTGGGTATAAAGTTTTAGCAGTTGACTTTGACCCGCAGGGCAACTTGTCCGACAGCGTAAACGCCACATCTGATAACACTGTTTATGAGGTGTTGAAACAAGCGATAACCGCAAATGAAGCAGTACAAGCATTACAATGTTTTGATGTTATTTCCGCAAACATTCTGCTTGCCAGTGCCGACCAAACCTTAGCACAAACAGGAAAAGAATACAGGCTGAAAGAAGCGTTAGAGCCTGTAAATACCTTGTACGATTATATTATTATCGACACGCCGCCGTCACTTGGTTTGTTGACAATAAACGCTTTTACCGCCGCTGATGAAATAATAATCCCGACAACGGCGGGGAAATTCGCAGTAAAAGGCATAAGCGAGTTGTTTAACACCGTTAAAAATGTCAAAAAATACTGCAATCCACATTTGAAAATACGGGGGATTTTGTTTACAAAATTCGACCCTCGAACCAATAACAGCAAAGACATGAAAATGTTAGTTGAAAAGTTAAGTGAAGCGTTGGAAACACCACTTTTTAATACATATATCCGTAACCGCGTGGCAGTAGATGAAGCACAAGCCCGCAGTCGGGATATATTGACTTTTAGCGGCTGTGAGGATATAGCCGCCGATTACAACAAATTCATAGATGAATATTTAGAAAGAGAATATGACAAAAAGCCGCTTAAATACTGATGAAGCGTTTAAAAGTATAATCGGCGACACTTCGGCAGAAGTAGTAAAGACAGAAGAAAAGCCGCCCGAAAAAGCGGCGGCGATTAAACCTGTACAAACTCTAAAACCCATACAAGATAAGTTTATACAAACAACAATTTATTTAACAAAACAACAGCAAAAAGCCTTGAAATTACGAGCTGCCATGAGTGATAGGGCAGAGGACAAGGACATTAGCGCAATCGTTCGCACGGCGTTGAACCTTTATTTAGCAGATACTTTGAAGCAAGTGCAAACATGACAAGCAGACCTCTTGAAGCAGCCGAATACAAGCAGATTATTAATTTACTGCTAAATGGCTTTATCACTGAAAACAACACCGTTTTTCGCCCAAATAAACAAGCCGCTCTTGCTTTACAATTAGAAGCAAGTTTAGGACTAAGAATTGGCGATGTTTTGGCGTTAAAAGTTAATAATTTTCGGAGTGGCAAATTAGAAAGAGTAGAGGACAAGACGGGGAAATTGCAATACCGCGATATTAACCCCTTTGTCTATGATTATATCAAGGATTATTCAATTGAAAATCAGTTAAATACTGATGACAAGCTGTTTTGTATCGGTGTGCGAACTGTGCAGAAACATCTTAAAACTATTGCCGATTATTTGAAACTTGACAATATTTCTACTCACAGCTTCCGCAAAATGTACGCGACATTTGCTTATGAGGACAGCGGGAATAATTTAGAACTTGTCAAGGAATTGCTTAATCATACAAGCGTTGCAACGACACAAAAATACATCAGAGTTTTGCAACAGACGATTAATATTGCGAGTGCGAGAGTGAATTTTGTTGAGTGGCATGAAAAAGGGGACTACTCATGATGAATAGCCCCGCTGTTTTTTAATCATCTGCAAGAACAAGAAAATCCCCGCTCAAATGTTTCACCTGCTTTCATAACAATATCAAGTCCAACCCTCAAATCCCCATGCAAGTATTACTGTACCGCTACGAGTAACAATATAGCTACCGTGGTTGTCATAATTATTACCCGAAACAACCCGCCCTGCATTAACATCTAAAGAAATACCTGTGAAAAACTCACTTGGCACTGTGACTTGTACTTGTTTTTCAAAGCTGAAAAGCCATGATTTTCCGCTTGCTCCGCGAGTGGCTCTGACAACACTACCGTCACTTAATTTTATTTCGTTAGCTGAAATAAATTGTCCTGTGATATTTGAGGAAGATGTTGCAATGGGGGCAGTTGTTGAGGGTGTGTTGATTGTCGGCGTTGCGGTTGTTGTCGCGGGTGCGAACTCAACAAAAGCGATTTCGTTTGCGGCAAGCCTTACAGATGATGATTGCCTGTCGCTTAATCTTCCGCTATTCATGTTAATTACTCTAAAATTAACCCTTTCGCCGTTTCTATTATTTATGGATATTGTTTGAGTGTTTCTGCCCAAATTAATTAAATATGCTCTCGTTATTGTTTCTCCGTTTTCGCGGTATGTGACTGTTCTAAACTCAATATTATTACTCGTTGTCATAAAAGCAGGTTTAACACTTGACTGCCAGTTTTGTGAAGCCGAAAATACGTTGATTCCGTTATTCCTAAGTTCGTTTAATCTTCTTTGTATAGCTTGTGAATACGTTCCCGTGGGTGTTACTATGGTTTTAGCTGATATACTGCTGTTTTCCAATAACATTTTCTCGGTTATAAAGCCTACATTCGTATTTCCCATAAAATTGGATTCTTCAAAAATCCTGTACATACTTTCGATTATTGATTGGTTTGCATTGCCGTGCATTTTAGATTCGGGATATAAAATCAAAATGTCGTAGTTTTTATTTCTGCTAAAACGCGCAAGAAAATCTATATTTTCCTCGATAATAAAACTGGTATTCACGAGTTCTGCCCATGAGATTGGCATATTCGTTATTTGATGTTGCCAACCCTCGTCAGACACATTAGAACCGCTATTGGGGCGGTCTGCGACCCACGCAGTGAACCCACCTGTCATTCCTCGTAAGACTTGGTGCATGAGCGCGGTTGAAACATAGTTTTGCGGTAAAGAATTTTCTTTAAAATGCACAGAAGATATTCCGTGCCATTCGCTTGAAAAAATTGGGTTATTGCTTGTTGAAACGTGCATATTTGTAACAAGAACGCTGTTTATCCAGTCGTAACTATAATAAGATTGTGTTTTGGGGCTGATATGTATTGTTTTAGGAGTGCTGTACAAAGATATTCCGTTCATAGTTACGATGTCTGCAAGTTCGGGCAATGAAATTCGAGAGGGGACACTGTACCAATTATCATCACCCTTATGATGAATAAGGGCTTCATCTGTTTTCAAATATGTGTTAATTGAATTTGCTTTAAAAATATCTGCCAAAGGTTGGAAAAATTCCCTATATTTGCCGCTTTGCAGTCTTGGTTCGTTTCCTAAATCTACGGCTAAAACATTTTTAGAGTTCTTAATTTCATCAGAAAGATTTCTTGCGTTTCGCTGTATTAAGGTTTGATTAGCCGAGCCTTCGTCAACGATACCAAGCGGTTCATCGCGTTTATAAACTAAAAGAATATCGACAAGAAAACCATTACTGCTTGCACTTTGTAAGGCTGTTTTATAATTCCCACCAGGTCTGCCGTTAGATTGAACATCAGCGGCTCCCGACAGAATATTTAAACCCATATTACGGTGCGCGCTCATGTTGTTACTGAACGGCTCAATTTTCTCCGACCAAATAATCCCACGAGGAAATGTTGACTGACCGCTTTCATTAACCCAAACACCGTTTCTGTACTCCCCACCCGTTAAGGTTCTGTGTCTGCTTAGGAAAAAATTATTACTGTCAAAATCTCTTATAGCCTGTTCCAAAATCGTTTTTGTTTCACGCAGCAGTTTATTTGCGTTGGCTCTGTCACCCCTGTCTATATCCTGCCCTGCGTATAATAATGACAGACGAGCAACTTCAAGGGTTGATATGAGGACAACAGGTTTTAAATTTCTTTCTTCATACTGTTTTAATCTTTCTTCAAGTTCATTGCAAAGCCTTCTAACCTCTAAAAGCGTT
>JAITFV010000033.1 GCA_031281115.1 Oscillospiraceae bacterium
CTGCACAGGCGGCAAGTATGGATAAAATAGTCGGGGTTCTCGGTTTGCCCTCTATTGATGCGTGTTAAACGGTTTTTGGGACAATAATCAACAAACAATCAGCAAACGGGGTTTTTTAGTAAAAATGAAAAGCTGTGAATCCGCTCTACGAGCGGGCTCACAGCCCACAATAACCTCTCTGAGTGACAGGATTTGAAACTATCTGAGGACTTATTGTGACTTGTGGTAATCTCACGTAATCCAGTGTTAATGCGGTTTTCCTGCGTTCGGCGTTTTGTAACTTTTAGCGATTTTGGGTGATTTTTAGTATAAATAAGTGGCAAATAAGTGGCAAGAATTTTATGACTGGCACGTTTCTACAAACCACTTATTTTACGAAAATAACTCTGCGACCTCTACCATATCAGAGTAGTATCCCATTGCGTTATCATCTAATAATATATCATAAGTCCGTCCTTTTGTCAAGCAAATTTTTCTTTCGAGAAAATTCGACAAGGGCGTTTTTTGTCGAAAGATGGATTGACCGATATTAGGAAATATGGTATGATTTGATACGAAGATTATTTTTCGGGAGGAAATAAAAGTGAATCCAATCTTACTCGGTGTCTACAAGCATTATAAAGGCAATAAGTATGAGGTTGTCGGCTTTGCAAAACATAGCGAAAATCTTGAAGACGTGGTGATTTACAAGGCTCTTTATGGCAGTAAGCAAACTTGGGTACGTCCTTTGTCTATGTGGGAAGAAACGATAGAAGTTGACGGCAAGACGGTGAAACGCTTTGAATACATTTCAAACCAATCACGCTTGTCCTAACTATGAAAGGTGAAATTGAAATGTCAAATCAAGAAAAATTTGAGGGGTTCAAGCAATCGCTTATTGACAAGAATGAGCAGAAATACGGCGAGGAAATCCGTGAAAAGTATGGTGATAAAGCGATTGACGAATCCAACGCAAATCTGAAAGGATTAACGCAAGAACAGTATAACGAGAGTGAACGTCTGCGTATTGAATTTGAGGAAACTCTAAAATCCGCACTCGGCACAAACGACCCTGCCGGAGAATCGGCACAGAAAGCCTGTGATTTACACAGACAATGGCTCATGGTATTCTATCCAAAGTATAGTAAAGAGTATCACTTGGGATTAGCGGAAATGTATGTTGCCGATGAACGGTTCAAGGCACATTATGAAAAAATTGCTGTCGGGTGTACTGATTTTTTGCATGATGCAATTCATGTCTATTGCAAAAACTAAATTAAACCGAGAAGCCGCCTTAAAAGGTGGCTTTTCATTATAAAATCGTAATCAAGAAAGGAAATAAATCATGAATAATTTTCAAAAAATCTTAGTCGAAAAAGGTTTTACCGATAAAAACGGTAAAGCTGATACTAACGCTCTCAATGCGTTATCAGCAAAAACAACAATGGAGTTTGTACATGAATTATATAACCACATGGGCGGCGAAAAAATCGAAACACTGACCAATATTTACAGGCATTTTGCGTTTTTGTTCAATGAGGGTAAGGACGTGGAAACGCATACTTCCGGTTAAGAGAGGGTGCGGCAATTACTTACGAGCAGACATATGGCGATTTATCGAACCTAATCGGTATGGCGGTATCTAAAATCAACGAACTCACAAGAGAAAATACAAAATTAAAACTGATGGCGGCTATTGACGGCGAACAGCAGAGTCTGTTACAGGAAATAGTTAAGCGGAAAATCCTTGAAGCGGTCGGCGGTGATATGGCACGGTATAAAAAAGCCGCTCCTGCTTTGAATAGTGCGGTTTGGGCGGTTTACCGCAGAAGATTTCATCTTAACAGCTTCCGAAACACGCCGCAGTATCTTTTCGATGAAGCTGTGGGTTTCCTTGAAAACTGGAAGCCGCCCGAAAAATATAAATATAAAAAGTAGAACAAAGCCCTGTAATTAGCAATATTACAGGGCTTATTCATTGAAAGGGGCATTACATGGGGAATGACAATAACAGTATCTGTGCATATATCGACTGTGGAAAAAACGGTTGTCTTATATTAAACGAGCGGGTTTGTCAGTATAAGAAGTGCAGTTTTTTCAGATGTAGATTAGAATACGAGAAAAATAAAAACAGGGATTATCTTTATGAGAGTTATAAGAAAGGCAATATAACCAAGCAGAGGTATATTGACCTTTGCAAGATTTATCCGGCTTGTAACCGAAAAATATTGGCGAAAGGAGAAAAATAAATGTACAATTATGTAGCGTTAATGGGGCGATTAACCCATAATCCGCAGTTATCTAAAACGACAGAGGGTATTCCCGTTGTTTCTTGCAGAATCGCAATTGACAGAAACCAGTCTAAAAAAGGTGGAAACCGTAAAACGGATTTTGTAAACATAGTGGCGTGGAACTTAAATGCTGAAAGTATTGCAAAGCACTTGACTAAAAACAGATTGATTACAGTTTCGGCTATGTAGCCAGTTGGAGTAAAGATAAAGAATTACCGGAACTGCGTAAATCCCTTGACATAGTACGTGCTACTGCGAATGAGATAATAACGCAGATTGAAGATTTTATGAGAGAAAATGAAATCAAGCATGATGTAGACGTTAATGTGGAATTGCCTGTTATTGCAAATCATGTTATTAAAGAACAGCCCATGCAAAGCGAAGAAATCAAATCAAACCCCGTACCGTTAGCGGCAAGCGAGGTTCAGAACAATAATCCTAATATTATCGGCAACACAGCTTTCACGAATATAGAGAATAAGAAATATTTTAAGATGAACAGCGAACTTGCAGGGCGAGTAGCCGCAGAACTTGAAAATCAAGATATGAGTTTTAGCGGACGTATTAACGGCGGTTCGACCACGCTTACAATCGGTGCGGCTGATGTGATTCAGTATATGGGGATTGTTAAATCTGTTAATTCACAGGAACGTGAAACTCCCGAAAAACCAAGTAACGTCATAGGAAATACAGATTATCGTGATATAGAGGACAGAAAGTATACCAATGTTGACAGCAGTATAGCCGATTCAGTCAGTGCCGAACTCAATAAACAGGGTGTGAAGTTTAGGGGACTTGTAAATGACAACAACAAAACCACGTTTACTACATCGCTTGCCGATGTCGATAAGGTCAAGGCGGCAGTCGATAACGTCAAAGGAGTTATAAAGAGCGTTAAAAAGCTGTCTTTGGCTGATAGATTCAGTGAGAAAAAGGAACAAATGGCACAAACGAACGCAAATCGTGAAAAGCCGGATAAGTCTGTACGGACAAGGGTTGAAGCACTTTAATATTTAATTTAGAAATCTCTTGACATTTAGCGTAGAAGATAGTATAATAATTTTAAGATAATAAATTTTCGTGCTGTGGAGGTGGCTAAAATGACGTTCAGTGAATATTTGAAAGATAAATTTGGTATTGATGAACCTATTTCTATTGAAGAAATTG
>JAITFV010000249.1 GCA_031281115.1 Oscillospiraceae bacterium
GAATGAAAACAACGTTTTCCCCGTTTCATTCGTATTTTGTTTTAAACTTCTTCACCACCGTCATAAGGCTCCGGTTCGGGATAAGGTTCGGGGTCGGGGTATGGCTCGGGGTCGGGCGGCGCCGGGTCGGGGTCAGTGTCGGCAGGTACGCTTAACTGCGTGAAAATTGTTTCGTTAAGCATAACCCGGCGGTGCGACGGTGTTTCGTCGGTAAAATCCACTTCATATTCACAGAATTGCAGCCTTCTGCCGGTTTCAACAGAAGTGATGAAGATTACAAAGCTGTATGTTTCCGAACCCTCAACCTCCCATAAAATCTGTTTATTAAGCCCGATGTTCTGTATTACTCCGGAATTATCCTGCCGTATGCCGTCAGTATAATACTCAAACATATAATCGCCCGTAAGCCTGTCGCCGATATTATGCAGAATCGTGAATGTTTTCGGCGGCGCCGGCCCGAGGCTCACTACTATCTCAATAGTATCAAACATAGGCATACTCACCATCGGGAGCGGGTTTTGACTTATTACCGTACCTTCTTCAACCGTATCGCTGTATTCTTCCTCGAAAATAGGAATCACATCAAAGAAATTCGCACGTTCTTCCGCTTGCTGATGAGTAAGACCGATGAGGTCGGGGGCTTGCGTCATCTCGTTTCCGCCGCCAAAGCTGACCCACACCGTAATCCGCGTATCAAGCGGAATCATCGCACCTGCCGTTGGGTCTGTGCGGATTACAAACCCTGCGGGAACGTGAGCGCTTTCCTCGTTTCTGATGCTGATATTTGCATCATTGAAGCCCTGCCTCCGAAGCCGCGCCCGAACCTCGTCTATATGATGCACGCCGCCCTCGTAGTTATTAAGTTCAACCCGCTGCGGTCCCATGCTTACCCAAATATCAATCCTGTGTCCTGTCCTCACGTCTCTGCCGGCAAGTATGCTCTGCCGCATTACTTGCCCTCTGTCATACTCAGCCGACCACTCCTGAATGGCATTGAAATTTAATTCAGGATACTGCGCTACAACGGCATCGTAATCCATTCCGACAAGCGGCGGCATCTTGATTTCATCGCCTCCGCCCTGTTGTATTTGTTCAAAGCCGGAGGTGACAATCGTGTATATAAGCCATGCTGCCATAATCACGACCACCGAAGCCGTCGCGAACAGAATCGCAAGCAGCGGTGAACGTCGCTCTATAACCTCATCATAATAATCATCGTCATCGTAATCATCCTCGTATTCATCGCGCTGATTCCTCGGGATGTCCTGTGTATCCGTTTCTTCTTTCTTTTTCTTCGGATTTATAGGTGAAGGCGTCATACCGAGATTAAGCGGAGAAGTCGCAGGTTTGTCAAAGTATTTAATTTTTTGGTCGTCTGTCGAAAAATATTTATATTCAAAAACTATGCTCGGGTTTTTCTTAAATTCTTCTATATCGGTAATAAGTTCACCCGCTGTCTGGTAGCGCTTTGCGGGTTCTTTCTGCATTGCTTTCAGCGTGATTTCCTCTAAGCCGTCGGGAATAGAGCTGTTAATATCTTTAGGCTTTTTCGGCTGCGCCTGCATATGCATCAACGCAATTGAAACAGGATTATCACCGTCGAACGGCTTTCTGCCGGTCAGCATTTCAAACATCATTACACCGACCGAGTAAATATCGCTCTTCTCGTCGGTGGCTTCGCCCTTCGCTTGTTCGGGGCTGATATAATGCACCGAGCCTATTGCTTTCTCGGAAATAGTCTTGTCCGTTTCGCGGTTAAACCGTGCGATTCCGAAATCCATCACCTTAATTGTGCCGTCGGACAGAAGCATGACGTTCTGCGATTTTATGTCGCGGTGAACAATACCGCGGTCGTGCGCGTGTTGCAGTGCGCGCAGAATCTGCGTGACAAAGTGCAGAGCATCGCGCCATTTTAAAACGCCCTGACGTTCAATATATTCCGTGAGCGTTATGCCGTCGATGTACTCCATTACAATAAATTGCACTTTTTCATTAAAACCGACATCGAAAATCTTCACAATATTCGGATGCGAAAGCAATGCAATCGCCTTGCTCTCGTTTCTGAAACGGCGCAGAAAATCCTCGCTCTCGGCAAGCTCGTTCTTAAGGATTTTAGCGGCGACAATCTTGTCTTCAACCATATCACGCGCCTTATAAATATCAGCCATTCCGCCGACGCCGATGAGTTCAAGAAGCTCATATCTCCCGTCTAATCTTTTTCCGATGTTGTTATCCATGCTTTTCATCCTTTTATTTGTTTCTGTGGGACACTGATTATGGTGTCCGTTATCGGCAGATGCCGTGAACAGGTTTTAGGTCAGTTCTATTTAACCGAAATTACAGCAACAGTTATATTGTCTCGCCCGCCTGTTTCAAGGGCATACTCAACAAGCTTGCCGCAAATCTTGCCGACAGGGTTGTTTACTATAATTTCAGCAATACTCATGTCCTCGCCGTAAGCGTGAAGTCCGTCTGAGCTTAGCATTAAAATCGAATCCTCCTGCAGTTCAATTTCGTAATAATCCGGTGTCAGGATAGGCTCAGCCCCAACGGCGCGGGTAAGGCAGTTGCGTTTGGGATGGCTTTTGCCCTCCTCTTCAGTGATTTCGCCGTCATCAATTAACTTATTTATGTAGGAGTGGTCTTTTGTGATTTGCTGGATATTCTCTCCGAAAACGTGATAAACCCTGCTGTCACCGACATTTATAATGTAAGCGCGTTTATCGAAAACAATAGCGCCCACGCAGGTCGTTCCCATGCCGAGCATATTCTGGTCATATTCAGCGATGTCATATACAAGATTATTCGCCGCTGTAACCGAAGTAATCAGCAGATTTCGGATTGAATTGCGGTTAAGTTCCGGTCGGAATCCGCGTTTAACGCGCTCGGAAATGAAATTCACAGTCGTCTCGCTTGCAAAGCTGCCTGCGTTCTCGCCGCCCATGCCGTCACAAAGCACAACAACAGCCGCACCACTGTCAAGCAACGCCGCCCAGACCCTGTCCTGATTTTCCGACCTTCTCTTACCTATGTCCGTTTTTGAAAATACTTTCATAAGCCCTACCTTTACAATTATACTATACTTTTGTGATAAAACAAGGGAAAATTGTTTACAATTCAGTTACATTTTGTCATTTTTAAGCTGCTTTCCGTGCTCTCGGCACGAAGCTGCCCGCATGCTGCGTTTATATCCGCGCCGAGCGTCCGGCGAACGGTGACATTGATACCTGATTGCACTAATCGCTCATAAAAATATTTTATGTTTGCGGGAGCGCGCAGCGCGTGTCCGGTCGGATTCACCGGAATCAGATTTAAGTGTGCATGTAATGGTTTTATGAGCTTTGCTAATTTCTCCGCAGTTTCAAGACTATCGTTCACATCTTTAATCAGCGCGTATTCAAAACTAACGCGTCTGCCTGTTTTTTCGTAATAACTCTTACACGATTTTAAAAGACTCGCTATGTTAAATTTATTATTGACAGGCATTATTTTACTTCTCGTTTCATCGTCAGCGGCATGGAGCGAAACCGACAAAGTCAGTCCCGGTCTTAACTCGGCAAGCTCGTCAATCTTATCCGCAAGACCGCAGGTAGACAGCGAAACATGCCGCAGACTCATATTTCTGCCGTTCTTATCGGAAAGAAGCCGCAAAAACTTTATGACATTGTTAAAATTATCAAGCGGTTCGCCGATGCCCATTAACACTAAACTCCCGACCTGCATATCTGAATTGCGTTCAGTTTCATAAAGTTGCAGAAGCATTTCCGAAGGCTCTAAGTTCCGCACAAAACCGTTCGCGCCTGAAGCGCAAAAAGCACAGTTCATCTTGCAACCCGCCTGTGTTGAAACGCAAAGGCTGTTCGCATGCTTATATTTCATCAAAACCGTCTCGATATTCTGGAAATCCGGTAGTTCATATAAATATTTTACAGTATAATCATGCCGAGATACAAGTTTTTTTTCGATATTTAGTCGTTTTATACAAAAATGTTCTGCTAATTTTAGCCGAAATTGCTCAGATAAATTAGACATTTCGGAAAAACTAACCGCTCTTTTTACATGAAGCCAGTCAAAAATCTGCTTCGCACGAAACGCAGCTTCATTTATTTTCGCAATTTCTTCCTGAAGCTCTTCTAATGAGAGTGAAAGTATATCAATCATTGTATTGTCAGCTGCTGCGCTTCGGCTTTTCTCCTGAATACAGCCACGAAAAAGCCGTCGCCGCCCGTGACGTGCGGGAAAAGATTATACCGCGAAGTATCGGGAAACCCCATTCCAATAGGCATAATATAAGGAGAAAACTCAGGGTGATTATTTTGAAAATTATCAGCTACAGCCTCATTTTCATCAGGATTGAGCGTACAGGTGGAGTACACTAACGTTCCGTTCGCCTTAACGTAATGCGCGGCAGCAGAAAGGATTCTGCGCTGTGTTTCCGGCAGGGTTTCGAGAGCTTTCATCGGTTTATATTTAATTTCGGGTTTGCGGCGGATTACACCCAGCCCCGAGCACGGAACGTCGCATAATACCACATCAGCCTGCGGAAACTCGGGGTTAAAAACCGCCGCATCATTTTCAACAGCTCTTATAATATCTAATCCGAGCCGCTTGGCGCCGTTTTCGATTAACGAGAGCTTCCCGCCGTAGAGGTCGCAGGAAATAAGTGTGCCGCGGTTATTCATCATCTGCGCCATCGTGAAGCTTTTGCCGCCGGGTGCTGCGCAAATGTCTATAACAGTTTGGTTAAAACCCGGACGCGCTAACTTACAGCACAACTGCGATGAAATATCCTGCACATGAAACATTCCTTTCCGGTAGGCGTCGGAAAGTTCAATGCTTGAATTCACTCGCTCAAGCTCAAGGCAATCATCTAAATACAAGTTCTTTTTAACATCAAATTTTTCTTTTTTAAGCGCTGCGATTACATCGTCTGCTTGGAATTTAAGCGTATTAACACGCAGATAAACCGGCGGTCGCCCGAATGTGCCTTTCAAGAGTTCAAGTGCCGTGCCTTCTCCGAAAGCCGCCGTCCATTTTTTAATCAGCCACTTCGGACAGGAATAATTTATTGAAAGCTTCGCTTCGCCTTCGAGGTTCTTGGTGTCGATTGCTTTCCCGTCACGGATAAAGCTGCGCAGAATTGCATTAACAAAACCTTTGGCGCTTTGGTCAGCTAAGTTCGCCGATTCATTCACAGCGGCGTTTTCCGGCACGCCGCCCATGAAAAGAAGCTGATAAAATCCCATTCGCAAAATCTGCACGGTTTCGCTCGAAATTGTGTCAAATTCCATCTCGGAATACTCGCGAATCAAGTAATCAAGCGTCATTTTCCGCTCAAGAACACCGTAAAACAGCGCGGCGGCAAAACTCTTATCGCGGGGTGTCAGATTATCCCGCGAGAAAGTGTTGTCTAATATAATGTTGGAATATGCACCGCTTTGCTCCATGCGGCAAAGCAGCTCCAGCACTGTTTTTCTCGATTGTGTCATGTTTGGTTTTCCTTGAATTTTTATCGTCTTCTGTTTAAAATTGCTAAAAATCTAATCAGCTGTGCGATTGAAACCATCAGTGCCGCAACATAAGTCATAGCGGCGGCGTTAAGGATTTTTTTAGCGCCTTTCTGTTCGTTTTGAGCGAGAATATTATGCGAAGCTATGACATTCATGGCTCTTTTCGATGCGTTAAACTCCACAGGCAGCGTAACGAGCTGAAATACTGCTGCAAGCGTGAAAAAAGCAAGTCCGGCATAAATCATAATTGTCCCGGGCACTAACGGCAGAAAAAAGCCGATTATAATCAAAAATGACCACGCACGGCTGGCAAAGCTCATGGTAGGAGCAAGAGACGTGCGGATTTTAATCGGTGCGTAGTTTTCCGCGTATTGAATGGCGTGTCCACATTCATGTGCGGCAACGCCGATTGCGGCGACAGAATAGCTGCTGTAAGTGCTTTCGGAAAGTCTCACGGTGTTACAGCGTGGGTCATAATGGTCGGTTAATTTGCCGCGAACAGGTTCAATCGCAACATCATG
This sequence comes from Oscillospiraceae bacterium, assembly GCA_031281115.1. Taxonomy (GTDB): domain Bacteria; phylum Bacillota; class Clostridia; order Oscillospirales; family Ruminococcaceae; genus Ruminiclostridium_E. The sequence goes on from JAITFV010000249.1 coordinate 6,032, forward strand.
AAGCCCGTTGCTGTCGAGGATTTTCCGTGCCGCTTCGTGCGCTTGTATGCCGCTTGAGGTACACTTATCACGATACCTCCAAAAAGTAAATTTTACATTCAAAGAAGCAAGCAGCGCAAGCCCGAAAGCAATTAAGACTAAATATAATGCACCATCCGGGTCGGTGAAAAAGTATTCCAAAGTTTTTGATAAATTTTCTGATAAGTTTTCCATAATTATTCCTCTCTCATGCCGCGTAAATATTCTTCCGCGTACATTCTTTTTTTCCCCTCGGGTCGGATTTCGACAAACTGTAAAAATGCACCGTCCCCGCAGGTAAAACAAAGTTTATTATTTATTATTTCCGTAATCTCGGAAGAAAAAACTTTTATTCGTTTTCCGCCAAAAAATGCATATGCTTCACCGCTCAAGCCGCGAATGAAATTGTAAATTTCAACTGCGGATTTGCTCCAATCGATTTGCTTCATTTCTTTCGTTATCATCGGCGCATAAGTCGCTTCGTCATTATTTTGCACAGTTTTACATTTCATGTATTCGTCGGGGTTTTCCGCATATTTTATTATAAGCCGCGCACCTATTTCTTTAAGTTCATCGTGCAGTTCCGAGACCGTCATTTTTTCATCTATTTCGCATTTTTCTGCAAGCAGCATCTCGCCTGTATCTATGCCTGTGTCCATCTGCATAATCGTAATGCCGCTCTCGGTATCACCGTTCATAATACAAAAGTTAATCGGTGCCGCTCCCCGCCAGCGCGGAAGCAAAGAAGCGTGAATGCAAACGCAGCCATAGTGCGGAATTTCAAGGATTTCACGAGGCAGAATCTGCCCATAAGCCGCGACGATTATTACATCGGGCATAATTTCTTTTATAAGTTTAAAACTCTTTTCAGCGTCATCGCCACGCCGCAATGACAGCGGCTGAAAAACGTCTATGTTATGGACAATCGCACATTCTTTTACGGGTGGGAAACGAACTTTCTGCCCTCTTCCGCTCGGTTTATCGGGTTGTGTAAAAACAAGCGGAATTTCGTGTCCTGCTTCAAGCAAGGCGCAGAGTGCAGGTACGGCGAAGTCGGGAGTTCCCATGAAAATTAATCTCATGCTGTTTGAGTCACCTTCTCATTTTCTTCTTTTTTCTTCTCATCTTTTTGCGTCTTTTCGGGCTCTTTTCCATTTCGGCTTCGGCGTGTTCCTCATCAACCATTTCGTCGGCAATATCGGGGAACATTATGCCGTTGAGATGGTCGATTTCGTGGCAGAATACAATTGCCAGGAGGTCGGCAGCTTCCTGAAACTGCTCCTTACCGTAACGGTTCATGTACCTTATTTTTACATACTCGGGACGTTCTACGTAACCCCATAATCCCGGGCAGGAAAGGCAGCCCTCAAGCTCCCGCTGATTGCCCTTAGCCTGCACTATTTCGGGATTAATCAGCTCGATTGCACCATCGCCTTCGTCAAGGTCAATAACAATAACTCTGCGAAGAATTCCCAGCTGCACTGCCGCTATTCCCACGCCCTCATGATGTGTCAGTGTTTCGTGCATATCATCGAGTAAAACCCATAATTTGTCGTCAAATGCGGTTACTTCTCTTGATTTTTTGTTTAGCATTTCATCGGGATAATTAAATACATTTCTCTGTGCCAAAGCGAGAATCTCCTTTATAATATTTCTCCGTTTATATCTACATATATTCCGATATATTTAAAAATATTGTCGTTGTAGGCAGTTTTTAATGCGTTTGAAATGGTTTTTCTGAAATCCGCGCTGTTTTTGCATTTTATAATCAACTTATGGCGGTATTTGCCGCCTGCGCGCCCCGTTCCGCTTTTGCTCGGACCGAGTACGCGGTAGGGAAATTTCCTGCCCGTTGAATTAAGTTCGTCGCTTAAAATTTCTAAGAACTTCTTCGCCGCTTTCTCGGATGAATCTTCATCAACCGCCGAAAAACCCACAAGAAAAATATCACAGAACGGCGGGAAAATTAGAGCTTTTCTGACGTCGGCTTCCTGCGCGTAAAATTCCGTATAATCCTGCGCGGCAGCCAAATTTAAGACATAGTGGTCTGGTGTAAATGTTTGCAGATATGCTCTGCCTTTTTTGTTTCCGCGGCCCGAACGCCCGACAACCTGCGTAACCAGCGAAAATGTTTTTTCAAAGCCGAGGTAGTCACTCGCGTACAGAGCTTTGTCAATCGCAAGCACACCCACAAGCGTGATATTCTCGAAATCAAGCCCCTTAGCGACCATCTGCGTTCCGACCATGATGTCATACTCGCCGCTTCGGAACTGCTCGAATTTTATTTCAAATGCAGACTTTGAAACTGTGGTATCCGCATCCATCCGCAGAATCCTTGCGTCCGGGAAAATCTCCGCGATTTCATCTTCGACGCGCTGTGTTCCCGTGCCTGTTTGGTAGATGTGCTTACATCTGCATTTCTCGCAGACCTCGGGCATTTGCGCGCTAAACGCGCAGTAGTGGCATTGCACCGAATTACCTTTTTTGTGATAAGTCAAAGGCACTAAGCAAACCGGACAATTCACCGCCGTTCCGCACTTCACGCACCTCGCGTAAGTGTGATAACCGCGCCTGTTAAGCAGGATTAAACTCTGCTCCCCGCGTTCCAAATTATCAGCGAGTTCCTCAAGCAAAACCCGGCTGAAATTCGAGCGGTTTCCGTTTTCATATTCGGTTTTCATATCAACGATGTAAACATCGGGAAGTATTGCTTTGCTGTAGCGCTCGTTTAATTCAAACAAGCTGTAACGGTTTATTTTTGCAAAGTGATAGCTCTCAATTGAGGGCGTAGCCGAAGCTAAAAGCAGAAGTGCATTATGGTGAAAAGCGCGCTGCTTCGCGACATTCCTCGCGTGATACCGCGGCGAGCGGTCGCTCTTATAACTGTGCTCGCCTTCCTCGTCGATTACGATGATTCCTATATTTTCAAGCGGCGCAAACACCGCGCTTCTCGTGCCTACAATTATTCCCGCCTCGCCGTTTTTTATGCGCTTGTATTCGTCTGCCCGCTGACCTATTGATAATCCTGAGTGAATAATCGCAACCCTGTTGCCGAATAAACTCATGAACTGCCCGGTCATCTGTGGAGTCAGCGCGATTTCCGGCACGAGCATAACCGCAGTTTTGCCTTTATTCAAAGTATGTTCAATAAGCTTGATAAATACCGAGGTTTTCCCGCTTCCTGTTATTCCGCGAAGCAAGGCGCACTTCGCCTCGCCGCTGTCAGCAAGCTCTTTCAAGCCGTCGAAAACTTTCTGTTGCGCTTCCGAGAAAATTATATCTTCTAATCTTGCGGTGATTTCAAAGTCCTTGCTTAACGCACGCGAACGCGCATCCTCGCGCACTTCAAGCACGTCTTTTTTTACAAGATTCGTGACCACTGCGGAAGAAACGTTTGCGACCGTACAGACCTCCTTAATGCAGGCAGATTCATATTCCTCGAGCATCTCAATGACTGCTCTCTGCTTCGGTGTTAAAGCCGTTTCCGATAAATCTGTATTCGGATTTATTGAAACGATTTTTGCGATTTCGCCCTTGTAACGGGCTTTTACGCTGTCATCCTCATCCGACAGTTTCACGCCGAGTCCGGCAGGAATCACGGTTTTCACTGCATCGAAGTAAGTACAGAAAGTGTTTTCTTTCAGCCATGCAACAAGGCGCAGCATCTCGCTTGAAAGTAAAGGTTCCTCGTCGACAACAGCGCTTATTTTTTTGATTTTTGTAGGTACATAAACATCTTCGCGTATCGAAAAAATCATTCCCTGCCGCTTCTTCCCCGAAACTCCGCGCCCGAAATCAACAACCGCACGCTTCCCTGCCGCTGCCTTTTCCGCCAAGCCAAAAGGTACTAAATAATCGAAAAGCATATCAAATGAATAGAGCGTTTTTTCAACGGCAACCTGCGCTATTATGCCCGTCAGTTCTGTTTTGAGCATTAACTGATTACCGGAATCCCGCGCTTTGCTGAAAGGCGTTCAGCTTGCACAATTGCAGTAAAATCTTTTACCGCCTCTTCTATATCTGCATTAATAATAACGTAGTCATAATTTTTCACGAACGACATCTCTATTTTTGCAATACCCACGCGGTTTTTTATAGTTTCTTCAGTCTCCGTCCCGCGCTTGCGGAGCCTGCGCTCAAGTTCCTCAAACGATGGCGGCAGAATAAAAACACGCACACAATCCGGATAGATTCTTTTTATGTTTTCCGCGCCTTCAACCTCGATTTTAAGCACTACATTTTTACCCGCTTCAAGCATTTCCGGTATGTATTTACGCGGCGTTCCGTAGAAATTTCCATCGTATTCGGTGTATTCAAGCAGTTCTTTCTTTTGAATCATCTGCTCGAATTCTTCTCTTGTTTTAAAGAAATAATGTATACCTTCTTCCTCGCTCGGGCGCGCCTTGCGCGTTGTTACAGATACAGAATAGTGCAGATTATTGCAAGCCTCAAAAGCACATTCCAATATCGTGTCCTTACCGCAGCCAGCAGGCGCGGAAACCACAACAAGCAATCCTTTTTTATTCATATTTTCATAAAGTCCTTTCTTCACTAACGAAAAATGAAAACAACGGTTTCCCCGTTTCGGTTGTATTTTGTTTCAAACTTCGTCCGATTCCTCCGCAGAAATATCCTTCACAAATCCTCTTATATTCTTAGCCGACAGAATTATATGCCCGCTGTCCATTATAAAAACCGTGCGGGTTTTTTTCCCGCAGGAAGCGTCAACGACTGCGTTTTTCTCCCGAGCTGCGTTCACCATACGCCTTGCAGGTGCGGAATCCGCGCTGACGGCGGCGACAACCCTGTTCGGGTTAATTGCGTTACCGTAACCGATGTTTAAGAGTCCCATAATATTTCCCTTACCTCACAGCGGTAAATCTCTTTGCCGCGGTTTCATTTTTTATAGTAATAACTTCATCGTTTCGTGTGTTTAAAATCTTAATCGGGTAATTAACCCAAGCGTCCTTGACACACGCGCAAGTTATAATCTTAACTATTTTCTGCTGCGGTGAAAGCCGCTCATCATCTTTTATCGCTTGATAAACTCCGTCTGCGATTACAGCCCCGCTGCCTATTGATATGTAGTCCTCATTCGGTTCTATGACACAGCCGTCAGTTTCTATCATAAAAACTCTGTTTTTGTGCGCTAAGAGGAACTGCGAATGCATTTTTTTTATTCCTGCTTGGTTTTCTATGCGTCCTCTGCTTTCAAGCAAAGCCATAATCTTCGGCGTTATATTATTTACAACATCCTTTATTTTAATCGCTTTTTTCGTGTATTCCTCATCAATAATTTCATCGGACATAGAAATAATATTACTGTCAACTACCCACCCCGAATGAGCAAATACCGCATCTGAGCCTTTTATTTTCCAAAGTTTGCTCTGGCTTTCATTTGTCACGCTTAACGTATTATTCCATGAAACCAAACTATCCGCTCCGACATAAACCATGCCACCGCTTTTTACAGCCACTGCTAAACTCATGTTTATGACCATTCCTTCCTCTTGAGGAGGATTTGTGCCGAGTTCGTTTTTGAGGCACAAATCGACGGGTTTGAAAAAAATCTTTAGATTTCTTTCAAACTTAACTCCCTTACACCATAATATATCATTATAACACAGATTTATTTTAAAGTCAAATATTAGCGAATTCACCGCAATATATTTTCAAGCAGAATTTTTAAACCAAGCGCAATCAGTACTAACCCGCCCACTATTTTCGCTGTGACCGCGCCCATAAAGCCGCCGATTCGCAGCCCCAGCCCGACGCCGAGAAAACTCATAACGAAAGTCACCGCGCCGATTGTCGCAATCACAGGGAAAACCCACGCACCTCTGATTCCCATTGCGATAAAGCTGATTCCTGCTACAAGCGCATCAATACTGGTTGCAACCGCCTGTATAAACAGCACCCGTAATGATAATTTTTCGGGAAGAACAGGTACGGTGCTTTTGTTGGTTTTCCTAACCTCGTAAATCATTCTGCCGCCGATAAATGCAAGAATCACAAATGCAACCCAATGCGCGAAGCTGTCGATAAATTCCACGAAAACCATACCGAGCAAAAAGCCTAAAAGCGGCATAATTGCTTGAAAAAAACCAAACATAACAGCGACTTTCAAAGCCTGCCTGCGCGAATAATATTGATACTGTTTCTGAACAAACTTTGTTTGTTCAGAAACAGGGATTGCGCTGCCCGGACAGCGCCCGCAGTCCGTAGACTGCGACATACCGTTTGTGACTGCAACTGCGAATGCGTCTGCCGACAGCCCGAACGCCAGAAATATTATTTGAATGATTAGCATTTTTAGTTCCTTTTTTGCGCTAAGAGCGGTGAGTATTTTGCACGGAACTGCGCAAATTCACCATTGTCCAAAGCTTCTTGAATCCGCTCCATCAACGTGTTATAAAAGTAAAGGTTGTGCAGAACCCCGAGCCGTGCCGCGAGATGTTCCCCCGCTTTGAATAAATGACGCAGATAGGCGCGCGAAAAATTGCGGCAGACCGGGCAGTCACATTCGGGGTCGAGCGGGCTGTCATCAGTGATATACCGCTCGTTCATCAGCCGCATAATCCCCTGCCATGTGAAAACCGTGCCGTGCCGGGCATTGCGCGAAGGCATTACGCAGTCGAACATATCTATGCCGCGCGCCACGGCTTCAATCAGATTGCTCGGCGTACCGACGCCCATTAAATATCGCGGTTTTTCAAAAGGCATTTCGTCAACTATATAATCCAAAACCTCGTACATCACATCGGTTGTTTCGCCGACTGCGAGCCCGCCTATGGCGTATCCGGGCAGGTCAAGCTCGGTAATTTCTCTCATGTGTTCAATTCGTAAATCCTTGAAAGTACCGCCTTGGTTTATCCCGAAGAGAAGCTGGTTTTTGTTCAAAGTGCAATCAAGTGCATTAAGCCGCTCAAGTTCATTTTTGCACCGCACAAGCCAGCGTGTAGTCATCTCTGCAGACTTTTTCACATATTCATAAGGCGCGGGATTCTCCACGCACTCATCAAACGCCATCGCAATCGTAGAAGCCAAATTCGACTGAATTTGCATGCTTTCCTCAGGACCCATGAAGATTTTTTTCCCGTCTACGTGCGATGAAAAGTACACACCTTCCTCCTTTATTCTGCGCAGCTTTGCAAGCGAGAAAACTTGAAACCCGCCCGAATCCGTAAGCAGCGGTTTTTCCCAGCGTGTGAACATGCGTAAGCCGCCCATCTCGCGGATAACCGCGTCCGACGGGCGAATGTGCAGATGGTAGGTATTGCACAGCATTACAGGACACTTGAGTTCTTCTAAATCGAGCGCGGAAATCCCGCCTTTGATTGCGGCGGCGGTTGCCACGTTCATGAAGAAAGGCGTTTCAACTGTACCGTGAACGGTGGTTAAACGCCCTCTGCGCGCGCTGTTTTCTGTTTTTAACAATTCAAACATATTTTTATCAAGTCCATTCTTCACCAATGTTAAATAGAAAACATCGTTTCCCCCGATTTTGTGATGTTTTATTTTAATAGATGATTACACAAGTCCATTCTTCACCAACGTTAAATAAAAAACATCGCTTTCCCCGATTTTGCAGTGTTTTATTTTAACAGACGATTCTTACACTTTTGAATATCCGTGGTCGTTGATAAGCGCATCAACCTTTATTTTCTCGCGGCACATCGGACATTCCGACTGCGGAAAACTCTCATAATCCGGTAGGTCGTCTTTATGAAAAACCGCGCTGACCGGAATCCCGCCAAGTTCGTCAACTGCACTGAAAAGCGCAGCGACACCTGCTAAATTCCCGCTGTAATAAGTCAGACATTCAAGGCAGGCTTCAACCGTTCTGCCTGTTGAAGCTGATGAAATCAGCACCAGCACATTCTTGTTCCAAATCACGCTCTGTGAGTCATCGCGGAATAGCATTTGTTTGCTTGAATTAAACTCGGGTGTTATGACGTTAATATCCGCACCGCTGTTGACAGAGTGCGGAAAGTTCTCCGATAAACCCTCTGCTAAAAAAGCTCCGATAACCTGCGTTCCTTCAAGGCAGATTATAGTATCGACAGGCGTATTTGCAAAGTCAGCAGCGAGAGCCTTCGCGGCTTCTTTTGACATTTTAAACTGCCTTTTAAGGCTGTGCATATCGACATAATAATTCACGTGCGAATGCCCCGTGACGAAATGTCCGGGAATTATGCCTACTTTTAAGTTGCTGTTTCGATTCGATATTATTTCGGTTGTGCGGGTTTCCATGATGTATCCTTTCGGGCGCGGTTTGCAACCCCCTATTTTATTCCGAACGCGTAAATCGTTGTTGACCTGAACCGCCTGCCTTTTTTCAATTTGCACTGCGGGAATTTCGGCAGGTTAGGAGTGTCGGGCGTGAATTGTGTTTCGAGGCAGAAAGCATCGTGTTTTCCGAAAAACACGCCGCCCTTCCCTGTTTCGGAAAGTCCGTTCGCAGTGTAAAACTGCATGGCGGGCATATCGGTGTAAACCGCCATAATCCGCCCGCTTTCCGGCTCGTGTGCAACGGCAGCTTTTTTCATTTCGCCGGCCTCGCCGAGCAGGAAATTATGGTCGTAGCCGCCGATTCTCCCTTTATCAATGTACGTGCCGATTCTCTTAGGTTTCAAGAAATTAAGCGGTGTTTTAATTACCGCCTCAATTTCACCGGTCGGTATATTAAATTCATCAAAAGGTGTGTAATTAAGCGCTTTTATCTGCAAAACGGTGTCAAGAACACTACCTTTGCCTTTGAGGTTGAAGTAGGCGTGGTTCGTAGGATTGAATATAGTATCGCCCGCAGCGATTGCTTCATATTTGATTTTTAGCTTGTTTTTGTCGGTGAGAGTGTACTTTACCGTGACAATCAAAGCCGACGGGAAGCCTTCTTCCATATCGGGGCTGCAATAAGCGAAGGTCACGCTGTTCTTTTGATTGCTGTATTTATAATCCCACACTCTGCGGTTAAAACCGAAATTTCCTCCATGCAGGCAGTTGTCGCCGTCGTTTTTTGTCAGCTTGTATTCCTGACCGTTAAGTGTAAACATCGCGCCGCCTATGCGGTTCGCGTAACGCCCCACGACAGCACCTTGAAAGGATTTACAGTCAATATAACCATCAAGATTATCATAGCCGAGAACGATGTCGGCGATTTCGCCGTTTTTATCGGGAGCATCGATTCCTGCGAGTGCCGCGCCGAAATTTGTCAGCCGGACTGTTAAATCTTTATTTTTCAACGTGAAAAGATTAACCGCGTACCCATCGAATGAACCCCAGCTTTCTTTTAAAACAGCCATAATTTTGTCTCCCTCTTTTTGATTTATACCGATTCCAATCTCTGATTGGAATCGGGGATGCCGCAACAGCGCCCGCTGCGCTCACGCAGCGGAAACCCGTTTGAATTGAAAACTGTGGAACAGTTTTCAATTTAAACGATTATAGCATATCACCTATCATAACATAATTTGGTTGCTTAGTCAACTTGTTTGTGTTATAATAAAATAAAAACACAGAAACGAGAAAATTATGAGCTGTAAATATGAACTGCACGTTCACACCAGCCAGGGCAGCGCATGCGGGTGGAGCACCGGCGCAGAGATGGCGGATTATTTCAAGAGGCTCGGGTACGCCGGCATGGTTGTCACCGACCACTTTGACGGCGGTAATACAGCAATTGACTTTAATCAGCCGTGGGTGAATGCAGTAGAGAGCTTCTGCTTAGGTTATGAGGATGCCAAAAGGCGCGGGGACGAGATTGAACTCGATGTGTTTTTCGGTTTTGAATATAGTTTTCACGGTACAGAGTTTCTGATTTACGGACTTGATAAAGAGTGGTTGATTAATAACCCCCAGATTATAAAAATGAGCTTGAAGAACGCGCTCAAATATTTCAGGAAAGCGGGGGCTTTTATAATCCATGCGCATCCGTTCAGAGAAGCTCCGTACATAGAAATGTTTCGCTTACTGCCCGATTATACAGATGCCGTCGAGGTTTATAACGTCCATAATACTGACAGGCACAACGAGCGGGCGGGAGTCTACGCTATGATGTTCGGCTTGAAAGAAGTCGGCGGCGGCGACGTTCACGGCGCAGACGGGCAAGCATCCGGAATCGACTCACCTAAGCGCCTGCATACAATCGGCGAAATGATAAATTTAATCCGGCATTGCGATTATAAAATTATAAAGCCAAAAATATATTCGTCATATTTCACAAAGTGAGTAAATTAAATTTATCAGTTTTGTAAGATTTTACAATTACTACTTGTTTTTTAATTTTTACTATGTTATAATTAACGCAATATTATGAAATTTTTACCTGTCGGAGGTTTCCTATGCCTAAAAAACTGCGCAAAGACTACGAAATTCCCCTGCACCTGTTCAGGGAGGGGAGTCTTACTTACGGATATGAATTCTTCGGTTCACACAGAAAAGACGATGGTGTTATTTTCCGCGTTTGGGCGCCGAAAGCTACGGGGGTTTCCGTAGTCGGCGATTTCAATCATTGGGATGCCGAGATTAATCCGATGGGGAAAATTACGGAAGATGGCGTATGGGAGCTGTATATTCCCGGCATAAAAATATACGATTCTTATAAATATGCAATCCGTACTTCCCGCGGGCAGTTAAAACTCAAATCCGACCCCTACGGCTTCCATATGGAAACCCGCCCCGATACCGCCACCAAAGTCTACGATATCGGCGGCTATAAGTGGAAAGACAAGGTCTGGACCGACAAGAAAAAAGTCAAAGACATCTACGCATCGCCCATGAATATTTACGAGGTTCACCTCAGCTCATGGCGCAGAATGAGGGTAGACAGCGAATTTTTTAATTATATGGAACTTGCAAACGAGCTGATTCCTTATGTAAAAAAGATGGGCTACACACATATTGAGATGATGCCGATTGCGGAGTTCCCGTTCGACGGCTCGTGGGGTTATCAGGGAATCGGATACTTCGCGCCCACCTCACGCTTCGGTACGCCGCATGATTTTATGCAGTTCATCGACTACTGCCATCAGCAAGATATAGGTGTGATTTTGGACTGGGTTCCTGCGCACTTCCCGAAGGACGCGGCGGGTCTGTACGAATTTGATGGCGAGTGCTGTTACGAGTACGAAGACCCCCTCAAACGCGAGCACTCCAACTGGGGTACGCGGATTTTCGACTGGGGTAAGAACGAGGTCGTCAGTTTCCTGATTTCTAACGCGGCTTATTGGCTGCGGGAATATCACATAGACGGGTTGCGCGTCGATGCAGTGGCTTCCATGCTTTACCTTGATTACGACAAGAAAGAATGGCGCCCGAATCATCGAGGCGATAATCATAATCTTGAAGCGATTGCGTTTCTTCAAAAACTTAACGCGCTTCTTTTCCAGGAATTCCCCGATGTGCTTATGATTGCCGAGGAATCGACTTCGTGGCCGATGGTGACAAAGCCTCCTCATGACGGAGGACTGGGTTTCAACTTCAAGTGGAACATGGGCTGGATGAACGATATGCTTGACTATATGTCGCTTGTTCCCGAAGCGAGACCTTATAATCACAACCTTCTGACCTTCTCATTCTACTACGCTTTTTCCGAGAATTACATACTGCCGATTTCACATGATGAAGTTGTTCACGGGAAATGCTCCATGCTCGACAAGATGAGCGGTCCACGGGAGCTGCGGCTTGATTCTTTCAAAACATTTTTAGCGTACATGGCGGCGCATCCGGGTAAGCAGCTGATGTTTATGGGACAGGAATTCGCGCAGTTCAAGGAGTGGAATTATAAGAGCGGGCTTGACTGGGATGTGCTTGATTTCCCCGAGCACAGGGATTTCAGCAATTTCGTAAAAGAGCTGAATGATTTTTATCTGAAAAACAGCGAACTTTGGGAAAACGACTACGACTGGACGGGCTTCAAGTGGGTTGTCAGCGATGACAGCGAGAACTCTGTCATCGTTTTCCGCAGAATTAATAAAGCCGGCGACGAGTTAATCGCTGTTTGCAACTTCCAGCCAAAAGAACATGATGAATATACTTTCGGCGTTCCGTATGACGCTTTTTACAGCGAGGTTTTCAACACTGTAGGAAAACCTGTCAACCGCAGGCAAAAATCAAAACTCGTAACCGGTGAAGCTTTGCATGGCGAGCATTATTCGCTGACAGTGAAAATTAAGCCGATGTCTGCCATGTTCTTTAGGAATGCAAAAAAGAAATAAAAATATTTTCATGGGTATAATAAAATGCAGGGGCGGTTTGTCAACCGCCCGGGAAAGAGGGAACATATGTATCATGTAAAAAAAGATTGTGTCGCGATGATTTTAGCGGGCGGGCAAGGTAGCAGACTGTATGCCTTGACGCAGGATATGGCGAAGCCCGCAGTGCCTTACGGCGGGAAGTACAGATTGATTGACTTCCCCCTGTCGAACTGCGTGAATTCAGGGTTCGACACAGTAGGTATTCTCACGCAATATTTGCCGCTCGTTTTAAACGAGTACATAGGCAACGGGCATCCGTGGGGGCTCGACAGGGTTCACGGCGGCGTTCACGCGCTCGCACCCTACGAAAGTTCCGGCGGCAAAAGCTGGTACACCGGGACAGCGAACGCTATTTACCAGAACATGAGCTTCATTGACCGCTATCAGCCCGACTATGTGGCGATACTTGCGGGTGACCATATTTATAAGATGGACTATTCCAAAATGCTTGATTATCATAAAAAGCAAAATGCCGACGCGACGATTGCCGTGCTTGAGGTTCCGCTTGAGGAAGCCTCGCGCTTCGGAATTATGACAGCGGATGAAAACGGTGTAATTACCGAGTTCGCGGAGAAACCGGCAGAACCTAAATCTAACCTTGCTTCCATGGGTGTTTATATTTACACCTGGAAAGTTTTAAAAGAATATCTTATTGCCAACGAGAATAATAAGGACGAAAAGAAAGATTTCGGCGGTAATATTATTCCTAATATGCTGAACGACGGCTGCAAGATGGTAGCGTATCACTTTGACGGATATTGGAAAGACGTCGGCACAATTGACAGCCTTTGGGAGGCGAACATGGACCTGCTGAACCCGAATGTACCTTTGGATTTGCATGACCCGAACTGGCGGATTTATTCGCGCAATCCCGTTATGCCGCCGCATTACGCAGGTGAAAGCGGGTTTATTGAAAATTCGATGATTGCAGAGGGTTGCAATATTGAAGGAGAAGTGGACTTCTCGATTCTCTTTGCAGGAGCGAAAATTGAGAAAGGCGCGACAGTCCGTGACAGTATCATAATGAACAACACCGTAATTAAAAGCGGCGCGGTTGTCGAATACGCAGTAATCGGCGAGGACTGCGTAATCGGCGAGAATGTGCAGGTTGGTGCGCGCCCCGAGGCAATCGTGGATAAGGATAACTGGGGTGTCGCGGTAATCGGTCATAACGTCAATGTTTCACCGGACGCGAAAATCGCACCCAAGGCGATGGTTTCAGACAGTGTATAATTATAGTCCTTTAACTTAAAATTTATAGAATTTTAAGTTAATCGAGTATAACAGTGAACAATTTCAGTGTTCGCTTCGCGAACGGATTTATATTATAATTACAAGGAGAATTAATCAATGTCTATTATGTCAACTAATATGCTCGGGCTTATTTTCGCAAATCTGCACGATGAAACGATTCCCGACCTTACAAAAATGCGCACCATGGGGAGCGTTCCTTTTGGGGCGCGGTACAGAATGATTGACTTCCCGCTTTCTAATATGGTGAATTCCGGTATATCGAATGTAGGCGTAATCACGAAAGGTAACTATCAATCTTTGATAGACCATTTAGGTTCCGGCGGCGAATGGGATTTAAGCCGTAAAACAGGCGGGCTTCAACTGCTGCCGCCTTTCGGGCATGAGCGCAGGCGTGGGCTTTACAGAGGCAGAATGGAAGCCATACA
>JAITFV010000252.1 GCA_031281115.1 Oscillospiraceae bacterium
CTGTGTAACTCGCGGTTCATATTAATATTGCCATCCATTTAAGAAATAGTATAAATTTAAAGGTGAAAAAATGAGCAAAACAAGCAAAAATAACTACGGCGACCACAGCCTTAAATCGCTGAAAGGTCCCGACCAAGTACGGAAACGTCCCGGCGTTATATTCGGCTCGGACGGGATTGAAGGCTGTCAGCACTCGGTTTTCGAGATTCTTTCCAATTCCATTGACGAGGCGCGCGAGGGTTACGGCAAGGAAATTATCATCACACGTTTTGGTGATGGCTCGATTGAAGTTATCGACCGCGGGCGCGGTGTGCCGATTGATTATAACAAAAATGAGGAAAAATACAACTGGGAGCTCGCCTTTATTACGCTTTACGCGGGCGGCAAATATGATAATAACACAGGCGAAAGCTATACTTACGCGCTCGGGCTCAACGGACTCGGGCTTTGCGCTACGCAGTTCTCTTCCGAATACATGGAAGTTGAGAGCGACAACGGCACCTGGCTGCATAAATTAAGCTTTGAAAAAGGTTTTAACGTCACGCTTGAGAAAGACGAGCGCGGTTTCACGAAAAGTAAATCTTTAGGCAAGAGCGGCACACGCATAAAATGGAAGCCCGACCTTGACGTTTTCACGGAAATAGATATTCCCGATAGCTACTTCGATGAGATTTTGAAAAAGCAAGCTGTAGTCAATGACGGATTGATTTTTAAGTTCCGCCGCGAGAACATGGATGGCAGCTTCAATGAGAAAACATACCGCTACGAGAACGGCATTGACGATTATGTAAAGGAAATCGCAGGCGCGGAAACGCTTTCCGAATTCCAAAGCTGGAGCGCCTCACGCTCCGGCAAAGACCGCGACGATAAGGAAGATTATAAGCTAAAACTGCGCTGCGCCTTGGTTTTCTCGAATAAGACAAGGCTTGTTCAGCATTTTCATAACTCCTCTTGGCTCGAACACGGCGGAAGCCCGGACAAGGCTCTGCGGCAGGCGTTTGTGTCGCAGGCTGACGCGTACCTCAAAAACAACAATAAATACAATAAAGGCGAGAGCAAGATTAATTTTACAGACGTTGAGGACTGTCTTGTTTTCGTATCGAATAATTTTTCTTCGCAGGTGAGTTTCGAGAATCAGACGAAAAAAGCAATCAACAACAAATTTGTTTATGAAGCCATGACCGAGTGGCTGAAATCGCAGCTTGAAGTTTATTTTCTTGAGAATAAAGACGAAGCCGCACGGATTTGCGAGCAGATTCTTGTCAATAAGCGCTCGCGTGAAAACGCCGAAAAAACCCGTTTAAACCTAAAGAAAAAATTAGCGGGCAATATTGATATTTCCAACCGTGTGCAGAAATTCGTTGACTGTCGCAGTAAAGACCTCGCAAGGCGCGAGCTGTATATAGTTGAGGGCGATTCCGCACTCGGTGCGGTGAAACTTGCGCGTGACGCGGAATTTCAAGCGGTTATACCTGTGCGCGGAAAAATCCTGAATTGT
This sequence comes from Oscillospiraceae bacterium, assembly GCA_031281115.1. Classification (GTDB taxonomy): domain Bacteria; phylum Bacillota; class Clostridia; order Oscillospirales; family Ruminococcaceae; genus Ruminiclostridium_E. Next base: position 1,499 of record JAITFV010000252.1, read on the forward strand.
TTAAAATCTTCCTACGATAAAATTTTCAAGAACGAGATTATCACCGATATAATAAAAGTTTTAGGCTGCGGCGTTGAAGTTACTGCAAAAGGCGCAAGCAAGGAAATCTCGCATTTTAATTTCGATAACCTGCGCTGGAATAAGGTCATAATATGCACAGATGCGGATGTTGACGGCTTTCAGATTCGCACACTTATTCTAACAATGCTGTACAGATTAGTGCCGACATTGATTAACGAGAGCTGCGTGTATATCGCGGAATCGCCGCTTTATGAAATAAACTGCAAGACCCGCGCCGGGTCGGCAGACGAAACTTTCTTCGCTTATACCGAGGTTGAAAAAAACCGCATTATAAAAGACTTAGGCAGTAAAAAATTCACTATCCAGCGTTCAAAAGGGCTTGGCGAAAACGAACCGGACATGATGAGCCTCACAACTATGAATCCGGACACGCGCAGATTAATCAAAGTTATTCCGGCAGATTCCAATGCAACGCGGGATATGTTTGACCTAATGCTCGGCGATAATTTGCAGGGGCGCAAAGATTTTATAAACGAGTTCGGAAGCAATTATATGGATAGTGTGGATGTTTCGTAATTGTAGGGGGACAATATGTTAGAATCGATTGAACAAATCATGCAGAACGAAATAGTAAAAAGTTTAATTTTACTATTTCTTGGTGGATTTTTTACGTATATTTTTAGTATTAGACAGAAAAAGGTTGACAGACAAATTAAAATTGATGATTCGTTAGTTGAAAGAAGAATGGCTTTATACAAGCGTATTGAAGATATTACTATTCAACTTCGCCAATTAGAAATTATTCCTCGTAATGGAGCGAAATGTGAAGTGCATAAGAAAAAATTACATACATTATTAAATAAACCAGCAATCTTATATACTCAACCAATTTATAATGATATAATACGATTAAAATTATTTGATGAGACAATAAAAGCTATTGAATCCGAAGGCGTTTTATTAAATAATGATATAAAATTATGGTTAAATTTGCTTCGTACATATAATGAAAACTTTATTTCCATATACGAAAAAACTGTTATTCCTAAATACTTCATTACCGTAACAGAAAATTTATTCGGTGAACTTGATGAAAAAACTGCAAGTTTTATTTTCCTAAGATATATAAATATAGCTGCTTTATATGATGTTGCTTCAATTGGCAATCGTTTAGAAAAATCGGTTCAAAATTTTTATGCTTCAAAAAATAAAATTAATTTCAAAAAACGAAATTTTATAATTACTTCCATAAACTTTTATCGGTGTTATTTAATATTTCAGAATTTTAATGCTACTCAATTTTTCAAGAAAAAAAAGAAAAATAAAACTAAAACTAAAAAAATTATGTTAACTTGTTTATCTTGTAACGAAGATTGTGTTTTAGCCGGAAAAACTATCATGCAGGAAATAAATAAACAAATATAAAGGAGCAAAAAAATGCAACAAAACCAAATCCCCGAAATTAAAATAATGACAATCAAGACATTAATTTTCGTGAAAAACCCGATGGAGCTTGCAGATACAAAGAAAATGCTGGGTGAAAACTACGAGGTTCTGCATGAAAATAACCCTGTTGATATTGAAGAAACTGTAAAACGATATATCATCGAAGCAAACCAGCCGCAATGCCACCTGCACAGGTGGGAAAGCGACGGCTGGGTTGGCTATCATATATTTATTTCACTTTAAGGAGCGCAGAATTTGAAAAAGCAGAAACAATCAAAATCACCCTCCGCTTACATCGAAGGCGCGGGAATTGTTGTTGAAAAGCCTGTCACAGACACGATTGAAGAGAATTATATGCCTTACGCCATGAGCGTAATTATCTCGCGTGCACTGCCGGAAATCGACGGTTTCAAGCCGTCGCACCGCAAACTTTTATACACAATGTATAAAATGGGTCTGCTCGCCGGTACACGGACAAAATCGGCGAACATCGTCGGGCAGACAATGCGCTTAAACCCGCACGGTGACGGGCCTATTTATGAAACGATGGTGCGTTTGGCGCGTGGAAATGAAGCACTTCTTCATCCTTACGTTGACAGCAAAGGTAACTTCGGAAAGGCTTACTCCCGCGATATGGCTTATGCCGCCTCAAGGTACACAGAAGCAAAGTTAGAACCGCTCTGCAAGGAGCTTTTCGACGAGATTGACCGCGACACTGTTGACTTCGTGCCTAACTATGATAACAGCACAACCGAACCGTTATTACTCCCTGTAAAATTTCCATCAGTTTTAGTTAATTCAAACATCGGAATAGCCGTTTCAATGGCGAGCAATATCTGCTCTTTTAACTTAGCTGAAGTCTGCGAAACCGCAATATCACTGCTTAAAGACCCTGCTCATGATATTATAAGCACCCTCAAAGCCCCCGACTTCTCGGGTGGCGGCTTCATTGTTTATGACGAAGGCGCGCTGCGCGAGATTTACGAGACAGGGCGCGGTTCTTTTAAAATTCGCGCAAAGTATAATTACGACAGCTCAAACAATGTTATTGAAGTCACCGAAATCCCGCCTACAACCACAGTTGAAGCGATTATTGACCGTATTGTCGAGCAGGTAAAAACAGGAAAAATTAAGGAAATTAACGATGTCCGTGATGAAACCGACTTGTCCGGACTTAAAATCGCAATCGACCTGAAACGCGGCACAGACCACGATTCACTGATGAGGAAGCTGTTCCGTCTCACGCCGCTGCAAGATACTTTTTCGTGCAATTTCAACGTGCTGATTGCGGGAACCCCGCAGGTTCTCGGTGTTGGTGAAATATTGCGCGAGTGGACAGCATTCCGCGTAGAGTGCGTGAAAAGGCGCGTTTTCTTTGAGCTTAACAAGAAAAAAGAACGCCTGCATCTGCTGCGCGGATTGCAAAAAATCCTACTTGATATTGATAAGGCTATTAAACTAATCCGCGAAACCCGTGAAGAAACTGAGGTCGTCCCGAATTTAATGATTGGCTTCGGAATCGACGAGCTGCAAGCCGAGTATGTCGCGGAAATAAAACTACGCCATATTAACAGAGAGTATATTTTAAGGCGCACCGAGGAAATCGAAAACCTTGAAAAAGACATCGCAGAGTTGCAGGAAATTCTTGAAAGCAAGGGTAAAATCAAGGCTATAATCATTGCTGAATTAAAAGACGCAGCGAAAAAATACGGGCAGCCGCGCAAAACACTGCTCGTTTTTGCAACCGAGGAGGAAACTGCCGAGGAACCCGAAGCCGCTCCTGATTATCCCGTGAACATTTTCTTCACGAAAGAGGGATATTTCAAGAAAATCACGCCACTGTCGCTCCGTATGAGTAGCGCCTCCGGTGGAGGCGCGGCCTCCGGCGGAGTTGCGGAGCAGAAGCTGAAAGAGCAGGATATAATCACGTTTCATGAGGAAAATACCAACCGTGCCGAGCTGCTCTTTTTCACCGATAAAGGACAGGCTTATAAGAGCCGTGCTTCCGATTTTGAGGACGTGAAAGCCAGTGTCATGGGCGATTTTATCCCGTCAAAGCTTGACTTTGAGGACGGCGAAAAGCCGCTCGCGCTGATTACAACACTCGATTATACCGAAAGTATAATTTTGTTTTTCGAGAACGGCAAGTGCGCTAAAGTCCCGCTTACTTCGTTTGAAACCAAAACCAAACGCAGAAAGCTGCAAAACGCTTTTAACACTGCTTCGCCGCTTGTCTCGATTTTCAAAATTTCGGAGGACGCTGATTTTATTCTTAACTCATCAGCGGGGAAATCGCTTATTTTTAACACGGCTTTGATTCTGCCGAAAACAACCCGCGACACGCAGGGCGTACAGGTTATGCGGCTAACAAAAGCCTACTTGAAATCTGCCGCGCTTTACGCGCACGGCATGGTCAAAAAGCCCGAAGAAATAGTAGCGAAAACCCTGCCGATGGCGGGGAAGGAAGTGAAGATTGTTGAGGTCGAGCAGTTGACGATTTAAAAACCACCCCGCTCCCTGCGGGAGCACCCCTCCAAGGAGGGGAATTGGGAACTGCGAAATAAAAACAAATTCCCCTCCTTGACGAGGGACGGGGTGGTTATATGGAAAAACTGAAAAATGTATAAAAGAAAATAAACCACCTTCAATAAAATATATTTCATTATTTGTAATTAATTTTTTGGCAAATTTCTTTGGAATTAATTTTTACATGAGCTTTTTAATGTCAATAAAATAATCCTTGAATTCCCCTTAAAATTATGCTATAATTAAAACCTAAATAAATTTACACGGAGAAAATTATGCCTAAAATGCTCACAGATATCGAAATCGCGCGCAGTGCGCAAATCAAAAAAATCAGTGAAATCGCAAGCTCGCTTGACATACGCGAAGACGAGCTTGAACCGCACGGGCATTATAAAGCCAAGCTCGCGGATTCTTTATTCACGCGGGTTTCAGGGAATCCTGACGGTAAGCTAATCCTTGTCACCGCCATAAATCCGACGCCGGCAGGCGAAGGCAAAACCACAACTTCGGTCGGATTAGCGCAGGGTATGCACAAAATCGGGGAAAACGCAGTACTCGCCCTCCGCGAGCCGTCGTTAGGTCCTGTTTTCGGCGTCAAAGGCGGCGCGGCGGGCGGCGGCTACGCGCAGGTGATTCCGATGGAAGATATAAACCTGCATTTCACCGGCGATTTACATGCGATTACCAGTGCGAATAATCTTCTTTGCGCGCTGCTTGATAACCATATTCAGCAAGGCAACACGCTCGGAATTGACCCGCGCAGAATCCAGTTGAAACGCTGCCTTGATATGAACGACCGCGCTCTTCGTAACGTCATAATCGGGCTTGGCGGCAAAATAGACGGCGTTCCGCGGCAGGACAATTTCATAATTACCGTGGCAAGCGAGGTCATGGCTATTCTGTGCTTGGCTGATGATTTGGCGGATTTAAAAAAGCGGCTCGGAGATATTTTAGTTGCATATAATTACGGGAACAAACCTGTGTTTGCGCGGGATTTGAAGGCTGTCGGAGCATTAGCTTCCCTGCTTAAAGATGCAATTAAACCTAATTTAGTGCAGACTTTAGAGGGGACGCCCGCGATTATTCACGGCGGCCCGTTCGCAAATATCGCGCACGGGTGCAATTCCGTGCGCGCAACGAAACTCGCGCTTAAACTCGGCGATTATGCAATTACTGAAGCAGGCTTCGGTTCGGATTTAGGCGCGGAGAAGTTCTTTGATATAAAGTGCCGCTCTGCAGATTTAAAGCCGGATTGCGCCGTTTTGGTCGCGACAGTGCGTGCTTTGAAATATAACGGCGGCGTTCCTAAAAGCGAGCTTATAAACCCAAACCTTGACGCACTCAAAAAAGGTATAATAAATCTCGAAACGCATATTGAAAACATTAAGAAATTCGGCGTACCTGTCGTGGTTGCGATTAATCGCTTCCAAACAGACAGCTACGCGGAGCTTGATTTCCTGAAAACTTTCTGCGCAAAGCTCGGCGTGAAATGTGCGCTTTCCGAGGTTTTCGCAAAGGGCGGCGAGGGCGGCGAAGAGCTCGCCCGCGCAGTACGCGACGTTGTTGAAAATGAGCAGCCGAATTTTAAACCTCTTTACAGTTTGAAACTTTCTTTAAAAGAAAAATTAGATATAATTGCACGTGAAATCTACCGCGCTGACAGCGTAAAGCTTGAGCTGCCGGTGGAAAAAGCAATTGCGGAAATTGAAGCTCTCGGCTTTGGCAAACTGCCTGTCTGCGTGGCGAAAACGCAGTACTCGCTTTCGGATGACCCCGCAAAACTCGGCAAGCCTACAGGTTTTGAAGTCACTGTTCGCGATATAAAACTATCAGCCGGCGCGGGGTTTGCGGTCGCGCTCACAGGTGACATCATGACCATGCCCGGACTGCCGAAAGTCCCCTCTGCCGAATATATCGACATTGACGGAAGCGGCGAAATTTCAGGTTTGTTCTGATGGTTTACAAGTCAAATTCAAGCGATGAAACTATAAATATCGGCGAAAAATTCGGGCGTGGAATTGCAGGAAATTGCGCAATCTTATTATACGGTGAAATGGGTGCCGGCAAGACGCATTTCGTGAAAGGCTTGGCGCGCGGTTTAAACATTTCCGCTCATGTCACAAGCCCGACTTTCGCGATTGTGAACGAGTATGAAAACAAGCTGTTTCACTTCGACCTGTTCCGGATTACAAGCTTCGACGACTTATACGCAATCGGCTTTTTTGATTATATTGACCGCGGTATAATCGTCTGCGAATGGAGCGAGAATATCCCCGGATTTGAAAGCGAATTCGAGAATTATTATAAAATTTCGCTCATTAAAAAAGGCGAAAACGAGAGGGAAATTCATGTTAATTCTGGGGCTTGACAGCAGCGCGAAAGCCGCATCTGCGGCTATTTACGATACAGATTCGCAGAATATAATCACTTATGGCGGCGTTAATGCCAAAATCACACATTCCGAAACTTTAATGCCGTTAGCTGAGACTATTTTAAAAGCAGCGAAATTGACTTTAAACGATATTGACGCTTTCGCTGTGACCGGCGGCCCCGGCTCATTCACCGGTGTGCGAATAGCCGTCAGCGCAGTCAAAGGTATGGCGTTCGCTTTAGACAAGCCTGTTTACCCCGTTTCAGCTTTGCATGGTCTTGCATATAATTTGCTCGGCAGGGAGTGTATCGCCTGCTGCGTTATGGACGCGCGCAGAGAACAGTTTTACAACGCGCTGTTCAGAGTTGAAAGTGAAAAAATCACGCGGCTTACCAAAGACCGCGCAATTGACAAAAGCGAGCTTGAATCTGAACTTCTGAATTACGAGGATGAAATAATCGTTACCATCGGCGACGGTGCGGAACTATTCTGCAAAGAGCTTTGCGCGCCGATTATGCAGCGTGAGCAAAACGCAGTAAGTGTCTGCCTTGCCGCATTAGAATACACACCTGTCACCGCGAAAGAATTAATGCCGCTGTATCTGCGGCTACCGCAAGCAGAACGCGAGCGAAAGGACGCGCAGTGCGCGTTCGCGAAAGGAGAAGGAACATCATGATTTACATCGGAAGCGACCATACGGGATATTCACTCAAAACTGCGTTAGTCGAATATTTAAGTGAAAATAACTTAGAATTCACCGACCTCGGCTGTAACGGCGAAACCGTGGATTATCCCGATATAGCGCGGTTAGTCTGCGCAAAAGTTCTTGAAAATGACAGCAACCGCGGCGTTTTAGTCTGCGGAACAGGCATCGGGATTTCGATGGCGGCGAACAGAATTAAAGGAATCCGCGCAGCACTCTGCGGCGACTATTACTCAGCGAAATTCACCCGAAAACACAACGATGCAAACGTCATCTGCTTCGGAAAACACGTCATGGGTGCGGGGCTCGCCTCGGAACTTTTAGACGTGTTCTTAAACACCGGATTTGACGGGGGTAAACACATCCCTCGCGTGAATAAAATAGAAGAAATATAAAGTTTAAAGAAAGGACTTTATGAAAATATGAGCAATTTAAAAATTTTAGACCATCCGCTTTTACAGCACAAGATTTCTCTGCTTCGTGATAAAAACACGATTATGAAGGAATTCCGCGAACTGGTAAGCGAGATTTCCATGCTTATGACCTACGAGGCTACCCGCGACCTTCCACTTAAAGAAGTACAGGTTGAAACGCCTGTCGCGATTGCAAAAACTAAGGTTATTTCCGGCAGAAAAATTGCGTTGGTGCCTATTCTGCGTGCAGGGCTCGGCATGGTTGACGGAGCTTCCGCGCTTATTCCTGCGGCGCCCGTCGGGCATATCGGTGTCTGCCGTGACGGCAATAACGGCGAAATCACCGAGTATTATTGCAAGCTGCCCATTGATATAGCTGACCGCGATATTATTGTCATGGATTTGCTGCTCGCAACAGGGCATTGCGCTTCTGCCGCGATTAAAAAGCTTAAAAACGCAGGTTGCAGCTCTATTAAATATATGTGCGTAATTGCCTGCCCCGAGGGTGTTAAAACGCTCAGTACGGCGCACCCTGACGTCAGCATTTACTGCGGCGCGCTTGACGAAGGGCTGACTGACGGCTTGTACATTACACCCGGAATCGGCGATGGCGGCGACAGGATTTTCGGAACAAAATAATACTGTTATCCATTAGACTTCTTGCGTAACTCTGAGCGAGTGGATTGCCAAGATTTCTTTGCGGCAATAAAATCGTTGAAATCTGGGGTGACAGATTCTGCGATAACGGCGGAAATTGGCTGCTGACTATTGATTAATTATGATTTGGTGAAAATATTTAGGAGGATTTTATATGGCGGGTACGTTAGATTTACTAAAAAGTGAAGAAAGCAGCATAAAAAATAGAATAGCAAATTATAAAGATGAAATTGAACAGAGAGAGCAAAATAAGAAAGTGATAAGTGATGAAATTAATTTAAAATATAGCGAGAGTTACGAATCATTTTCGAGAAATGTTGATGGTATGAGTCCACAAGAAATGGGTAGATATGCAAATAGAAGTTATTCTGAATATCTTAACAGAACATCACATATGGAAAGCGAAATTAAAGATTTTAAAAGTCATATAAAAATGTATGAAAACGAGTTAAAAAATATAGAGAATAAAAAAATGCAATTCCCTGAATATAAGAATCAACTTTATAATAATTATACTCAAGAAATGAAAAACGCTCAGCATGAATTTCAATATGAAATTCTTTATAAACAATTCCGTGAATTAGGTAATTTTGAAGATGCAGTGGTATTAGCGGAAACTTGTAATAAACGTTACCTTGAAATAAGAAAACGGCGTGAAGCGGAAGAAGAAAAACGTAGAATAATTAAAGAAGAAAAGGAAAGACAAGCAAAAAAAGAATATGATAAAAAGCGGAGAATAGAAGAAGAAAAAAGAAAACGTGAAAAACAACGTCAAAAATTAGGTATGGTTTTAGCATTTTCTTTTGCTATCATTGCGAATATTGCTTTATTCAATGCTATTCGCATGGAGGGTTATTCAATAGGTAACGGAATTTTTAATTGTATAATAAACATGATTTCTTTTATTATTATTTTGTTTGCAGGGCGTTCTGGATGGGGAATTGTGAGTTTAATTGGATGTATAATTTGGTTTATAATACTACTTGTGATGGCAGAAACGGATTATTATATATATCTTATTACTAATAATGTACATAATATGTCACTTGAAGAAAGGATTGTCTTTTTTGATGGATATGTAAGCGACGCTAAAAATATACTTGTTGGAATGAATATTTCTCTTAGTATTATAATATGTAGCATATGTATTCTAATAGCGAATATTACGGCTTTTATTTCTTCGCGTAATTAAATATAAATAGGTTATTTATCTAAATTATATAATTCACAAAAGTATAAAATTTAAAGTCCGGCGAGGGAGTGTAATCTGAACCGTGTAAACGGAATAATCAAACCAACATTTGCCAATACTATAAATACTTTTACTTGCAACGAGGATAGGTCAACGCTGGAGAGCGAACCGAGCGCGTTGTAAGGTTTTGCAAGGGCAATGGTGACCATTTTGCTTTAGTTGGGACAGACAGACAACATTTAGAAGGTTTAGGCAGCTTGGAGATAATAGGAAACCGGGAAGGATAGAACTTACACGTTAAAGTAGTAAAAAATAAAGTTTATAGAAATGATTTTAACGGAAAGGGTTATCATGAAGAAGTTATTTTCTAAAAAGAGAGCAATAATTATTATTGTCATTCTATGCTTGATTACGGTTTTAATTTTCTTAATAACGCCATTTGTAAAGGAGCTTTTTATGTTGTCAAAAGAAAGCGTGAGTTTAAATTATCAACGGGAAGATGCAACGTATGTTAACTTCAGGAGTTGGGGAAATTCTATAGCAGACATTGATACTATCAGAATAGATGACTCAGAGAAAATTGAAAGACTGATAGAGTTTTTAAACTCGCTTGAATTAGTTGAAAGTGATGTTCCGTGGTGGAACAGAAATAAGGATTCGGAAAAAGTAGGTTGCATGATAATTTATATGGGTGAAAGTTTTAAATATAATCCGGGGGATACTATTCAATTCTGGACGAATTATATGAGCATTTCATATAACGGCTATGATTGGGAGACAAAAAGCTATTATGTAAGGAACATAGGGTATAATCGTTTCACTAAAACCAGTATAGCTTATGAGTTTATACGTGATTTGATAAACGAGTAGTGCTTAATAATTTTCAACCGCGCAAGACACTATCAGCCAGTTCACGGACGTTTCACATCAGAAGATGCATATTGGAATGTAGGGAACATGCTTGATTGTTTGCTGTCTATGCGGCAGGCGGGAAATTTATATGTATATACGCTTAATAATCCGTTAATGTGGCGAGACCCTACGGGAGAGTTTGCAAAACATATTTCAAGCTTCTTTGACAACTTATCCGATAATTGGAGTGATGGCGTTGCAGATTTAAAGGGTTCAAATAACGCAATATTAAGAGGTTTTGGGAATTTTAGTCAAGGTTATGCGAACAGAACATATCAACACTGCCGTTTAATGACATTTTTATTATCATAAGTTTCATGTCCGGTTTTGCTCCGTTGTTTACATATTCAAGTTGAAAAGCCTTCCCGCATTGACGGCACAATAAGCATTGAACGCCGTTTGCCCGCTTTCCGTTCTTCACAACTTTTTAGCTTTTACAACATATGCATTCCACAGTTTTCGTTACCATATAATCACCCCTTAAGGTTATTATATCATATATTCTGCGCTATGTCAATCATATTGGAGCGGGTCTGTCGTTTTTTAATGACTTGCGGTGTAAATTCGCCGTTTCTGTCACGCGGTACGGATATTTCCGACTCGCCGAGTTCGGTTTTTATCGTCTTACGATTGTAACCATTACGGCTGTTTCCGCTGTTATTTCCCATAACACTATGCTTTTCATAACCCAAATGTTCATCCATTTCCGACGCACATTTATGTGCTAAACATCTTGCCCAATCGTATCTTTGAAAAGATTCTTAAGCATAATTTGAACGTCTTGCAAATTTTCACATTCCGAGCTGAGCAGGCTTACGAGTTCCTTTGTCTTTTCGATGTTCATGGTAATTCCTCCTTCAAATTTTTATATGGAGATTATTGACAATTACACGGGTGGTTATTCAGACTCCCGACCGTTTATGTTTCAGGATACATTAGCCAATTATTCCACTGTCTGCACAACCGGTTCTGTCGTCAGCTTCCTTATAATCTGATTTGAAACCAAGAATCCCTCGCGTGTAATCGCGATTCCCGTATCGGTAATTTTCAAATAATCCGGCGGCACTAACTTGCATCTTTTCATCATCGCTTCCTTGCGAAGCCCGAATTTCTCGCACTCCACGAACGTCAGCCCCTCGGAAAGCCGAAGTTTCAGCATTGCATAATTCTCGAAATTAATTTCTTCTTTTTCGGTTGTGATTATATTTTGAACATTTGAATTTACAAATTCACGAATATCGCTCATCACAAAAAACCGCTGAGGGCAGACGCTGCCATCGCTGTTGTAAAAAGAATGCGCGGCGGTTCCGATTCCGAGATATTCCCCGCTTCTCCAGTATTTCAAGTTATGAATATATTCTTTGAAACAGAAATTGGCGAATTTCATTCATATTACTATTCTTTGAACGAAAATTATAGGGAAGCATCTTTCCCGACAAAAACACAGAATTTTAATTTAAATGCACATGGTGCGATTTCTTTTATGATGGAGATAGATGGTTTTAAAGTAAGTGTAGGATATAGTAGGGGAGATAACAACCATATTACTACATTCAATCCCGTAGAAGCATATAGCGATATGATTATTACATCGTTTGCAGAAGCTCCGTGGAGTACGATTTCTCCCGCTGTCGCCGAGGAACTTATTGTTGAAGAGCCGCTCTCGACTGCCGACGCGATGACGATTTTGAGAACGGTTGCGGGTTTGACTGCGATGACCGAGGAGGAGGCTGCGAGATTTGAGATTAGCGGCGCGCCGAGCACGGCAGACGCGATGAGGATTTTGAGAGTGGTGGCGGGGTTGGTGTGAAAAAATCTTATCAACAATAATTATAATAGTTGAAGCAAGTACACAAGGTCGTGTTATTTTTCCAACTTATAGACCCGGCGAAGACCCGAGAAAACCCGGATATACATTTGATTTTTGGTCCAGAGGTCGTGACTCCGATATTGTTGTTACCTCGGTGGGAACAATAACCCAAAGCGTTACCCTATACGCCCAGTGGAAGCCAATGTATCAGCCGCTTACAGTTTTCCACCGTTTTGACGAGGGATTTGTACGCAGGTACGGGGGTACAACCGCGCGAAACATGATAACAAGGTATCAAAGAGAAGCTTCAGCAATACTGGTTAATGTTTTTGACCTAATTGTTGACACACATTCCATTGTGGGATACACTTCAATTTCAGATACCTGCAAGAAACAAACAGGAACACTGACAACCGCGCGTTTATCAAGACTTTGCGACTGCGAAGATAACGAGTGTATTTTAAACTACATTGTCAGGGATGATTTAGATAAGCAATTCCCTATAGTGAACACCGCCCGCACTGACTTTTGTACTATTAACAAAGCTCGCATCTCATGGTCAGGTCATCTTTTACTCGAAGATATTGACACAATCGCCAGACCAATGTGGTGG
>JAITFV010000150.1 GCA_031281115.1 Oscillospiraceae bacterium
ATTTCATTGCACCCCGAAACTTTAAAAATAAGGTATAACGCGCAAACTTTAGAAGAAATTGCTATTAACAGAAAAATGCTTGCTTCAGGCGGCGTACCGGACATTGAACGGGCGGCGATTGCGGTGCTTGATGAGTTCAGAGCGGGGAAACTCGGGAGGATAAGCCTTGAACAGCCTTTATAATTTTGATAATGAAAAACGCAGCATTCACGGAGTTATCTGCGGTGTTGATGAGGTGGGGCGAGGACCTTTGGCGGGTGCGGTCTTCGCGGCTGCGGTGATTCTGCCGGAAGGTGTGATTATAGAAGGGCTTGATGATTCTAAAAAGCTGACAGAAAAAAAGCGCGGGCTTTTATACGATGAAATCATCGAAAAAGCCGCTGCTTACGCGATTGCACAGGCGAGCGTAATGGAAATAGAAGAACTAAATATCCTGCAAGCCGCTATGCTCACGATGAAGCGAGCAGTGGAGGCACTGCGCATAAAGCCTGATTACGTGCTGATTGACGGCGACAAGACGCCAAAAATTAACATACCCTGTGAGGCAGTTGTGAAAGGTGATGCCGCTTCCGCAAGTATTGCGGCGGCTTCGGTTTTAGCGAAGGTTGCGCGTGACCGTGAAATGTTTGAGCTTGCACTGAAATACCCGCAGTACAGCTTCGAGAAACACAAAGGCTACGGCACAAAACTGCACTATGAGGCGCTTCGCAAACATGGAGCGTGTGAAGTTCACAGAAAGAGCTTCTTAAAAAAATTATGACAGAAAAGAAGAGAAAAGGCGACTTCGGCGAAGAAAAAGCCTGTTTATACCTTATAAATAAAGGCTATAATATAACCGCGCGGAATTTTCGCTCGAAGTCCGGCGAGATTGATATTATCGCGGAAAACAGCGATAGATTCGCGTTTGCGGAAGTGAAAACCCGTAAATTGCTCGGCATGGGGCGCCCTTCAGAGGCCGTAAATTATGCAAAGCAAAACAAAATTATCAAAACTGCGCAGATTTATCTGCTTTGTAATCCGACCGAAAAATATATCGGCTTCGATATAATTGAAGTTACTATTACTGATAGCATAAACCCTGATGTAATCGAGATTAATCACTTCGAGGACGCATTCGATGCGAGCGGAGGACAGGTATTATTTGTTTGATAGTATTTATATAATCGGAGGTTAAAAATGGAAGGTTTTGTTACTCTTGAAGTGTATACAAATGAATCTTTAATTGAGACAAAAAAAATATCGCTTAATGAATGGTATGAAGATTTGCATGAACTTATAGATAGTGATGAGTACCGTAAAAACAATGCAATAACAAAAATAATAGGCACTCAATATGACGATGATGAAGGGCGGATAATTTACCAGAAATTTATAAATATATATGATGAAAACGGAAAATTCATTTCATGTGATGATGTAGAAACAAACTAAGAACTACACAAAATAAATAAATTATGGGGTAATTATGAATTACAGCAGCACAAGGAATTCTAATATAAAAGTCACATCCGCTGAGGCGATTATTAAAGGTCTGTCAGACGAGGGCGGCTTGTTTGTGCCTGAAAAACTGCCTAAGCTCACCGAAAGCGACATGAAGTATCTCGGTAAAATGAACTACGCGGAGCGGGCTCGTTTAATACTTAAAAAGTTTCTGACGGACTTCACGGACGAAGAACTTAAAAGCGCGGCGAACAGTGCGTATAATCAAAATTTCGCAGTCGAAAATGCCGCACAATTATCGCAGCTCTACCCCGATTGTTATATACTTGAATTATTCCATGGTCCGACCTGCGCTTTCAAAGATATGGCGCTACAGCTTCTGCCGCATTTAATGACGGCTTCTGCGGCGAAATCCGAGACTGCGAGAGGTAAGCAAATCGCGGTTCTTTGCGCTACCTCCGGTGATACGGGCAAGGCTGCGCTGGAAGGGTTCAAGGACGTTAAAAATACGAGCGTGACTGTGTTTTATCCTGAAGACGGTGTGAGTGAAATGCAGAAACGCCAAATGACCACGCAAGAGGGTGCAAATGTGCGCGCGTGTGCGGTTAAGGGCAACTTCGACGACTGCCAGACGGGTGTGAAAGAAATCTTCACGGACAGCGGCTTAGTTACGAAACTTGCTGATAAAAACATGATTTTTTCAAGCGCGAATTCTATTAACTGGGGGCGGCTTGTCCCGCAGATTATTTATTATGTTTCAGCATACGCGGAACTTCTTGAAGCGGGTCAGATTAAACAAGGCGAATGCGTAAACATCTGCGTACCTACGGGGAATTTCGGGAACATATTAGCGGCATACTACGCACGGGAAATGGGACTTCCGATAAATAAACTAATCTGCGCATCGAACTCCAATAATGTCCTCACCGACTGCATAAATACAGGTGTTTAAGACAAAAACAGGGAGCTTATTCTAACAGCTTCACCGTCAATGGATATTTTGGTTTCATCGAATTTCGAGCGGTTGCTTTATCATCTCGCCGACCGCAACGACAGCGTAATAAACGCATTGTTCACCGATTTAAAGAAGAAAGGCAAATATGAATTAAGCTCTGAAATCCGGGAGAAACTAAGCGAACTTTTTTACGGCGGCTGGTGCGATGAAGCCCAAACCGAAAAGACTATAAAACAAGTTTTCGATGAATACAGCTACCTTGTGGACCCGCACACAGCGGTCGCTTACAAGGTTTACATTGATTATAAAAAAGCAGCAAACGACCAAACAAAGACTATTATAACCGCGACTGCAAGCCCTTATAAATTCTGCGCAGCCGTGTATCACGCGCTCGGCAAAACACCGGAAGCCGATGAATTTGTTACCGCGAAAAAATTAGAACAGCTAACTAATACGGAGATACCCGCGCCGCTCGCAAGGACAGAAAGTCTGCCTGTTCGCTTCACGGATTCGGTGGAAAAAAGCGGGATGAAACGTGCTGTTTCCGAAATAATAAACTCATTATGAGTCTTTTTGCAATCGCCGATTTGCACCTGTCGCTTGGCGGCAGCAAACCGATGAACATTTTCAAAGGCTGGGATAATCACGTTGAAAAACTTTTGGGGAACTGGAACAGCATCGTCGGGAAAGATGATACTGTTGTAATCGCGGGAGATACTTCGTGGGCAGCGAATCTTGAAGAAGCGCTTCCCGACCTTGAATTTATCGGCAGCAAGCTTCACGGCAGAAAAATTATCCTCAAAGGCAACCATGATTATTGGTGGACATCTCTGTCGAAGCTGAACAGTCTTAATTTTAATAATATCAATTTTTTACACAGAAACGCATTTGTAGTTGATAATATCGCTATTTGCGGGACTCGCGGCTGGTTCAATGAGGCTGACCGGGAACACAACGAAAAATTGCAAAAACGTGAAGAAATGAGACTTGAAGCCTCGGTGAAATGCGCGGTTGAGCTGGGCGAGGAACTCTGCGCTTTCCTGCATTATCCGCCGGTTTGCGGCGGGTTTGAGAATTATGCTTTGATTGATGTACTTCAAAGGCACGGTGTAAAGCGCTGTTTTTACGGTCACTTGCATGGAAATTCACATAAAAATGCAGTTATCG
Source organism: Oscillospiraceae bacterium (assembly GCA_031281115.1). Taxonomy (GTDB): domain Bacteria; phylum Bacillota; class Clostridia; order Oscillospirales; family Ruminococcaceae; genus Ruminiclostridium_E. The sequence goes on from JAITFV010000150.1 coordinate 3,563, forward strand.
GCACACGCTACGGCATAGAATTTACCTTGATTTCAGCGGATTTTGTCGAATTTACGCCTGTACGTATATAATTTTAATAAAAAAGTACTGGAAATTTTTATTTTTTTGTGTTATACTTAAAATAATAAAACGAAGGGGATTAAACTTAAAGAAATCTCGTATATGCGGCGAATTGGCTATAATGCCTCGTTGGAGCGGGAAAGAAAGGGTTAAGAAAATGGAGATTACAAAAAACAGCAAGAACGGGAACGCGGTAGAAGCGGAGTTCAAAGTCAGTCCTGATGAATTCGAGGAAGCGCTTGAGAAAACGTATCAAAAAGAGAAAAACCGCATAAGTATTCCCGGGTTCAGAAAAGGGAAAGCTACCCGCAAAATGGTTGAAAAGCAATACGGCGAGAATGTTTTCTATGAAGAAGCGATTAATAATCTTTATAAAAAAGTAATTACCGAGGTAATCGATGAGCTGGATTTAGATGTGGTTGACGTACCGGAAACTGAAGTTGTTTCAGTGGGAAGAGAAGAAGGCATCGAGTTTAAAGTAACTTTCACCGTCAAACCGGATACCGTGATAAAGAATTACTTAGGTGTTGAAGTTGGCTATAAAGTTGCGGAAGTAAGCGATGATGACATTGCCGCTAAACTTAAGGAAATGCAGCTTCGCGGTGCGCGGATTATTGATGTCGCCGACCGTGCGGCTGAGATGGGCGATACTGTTACGTTTGATTTCAAAGGTTTTTGCGGCGGCGAAGCCTTTAAGGGCGGGGAGTCGGAAAATTTCAACCTTGAGCTTGGAAGCGGCAGATTCATTCCCGGATTTGAAGAGCAGGTTTGCGGCAAAAGTATAGGCGAGGATTTTGATGTAAATGTCACTTTCCCCGGTGAATATCAAGCGGCAGAACTTGCAGGTAAAGAAGCTGTGTTTAAGTGCAGGATTAACGGCATTAAAGGCAGGGAATTGGTAGACATAGACGACGAATTCGCGAAAGATGTCAGTGAGCACGATACTCTCGACGAGCTTAAAGCCGAGATAAAAGAGAAGCTCGCGGAACAAAACACGAAAGCCGCAGATGAGGTTTTTGAGGGCGATTTGTCGGAAAAGTTGATTGGCTTAGTCGAAGCGGATATACCGCCTGTTATGTACGAAAACCGCATCGACGATATGGTTCGCGATTGGGAATTCAAGAATCAGCAGCAGGGAATGAATGTGCAGGCATATCTGCAATATTCAAATCAGAATATGGACCAGTTCAGGGATATGTTCCGCGAGATGGCGGAAAAACAAGTGAAGATGCGGCTCGCGCTTGAAAAAATATCAGACCTCGAAAACATTGAAATTGAACCGGAGCGCGTGGAGGAAGAATTTGAGAAACTTTCGGGATTCTACAGAATGTCTGTGGAGAAGGTTAAAGAGCTGATTGAATATAAATCGCTTGAACGTGACCTCAAATGCGAAAAAGCGCTGGAAATAATTAAAGAAAATGCAAAAAAGATTTAAGGAGACAAGTCATGAAAAAATTGCTTATAATTGCAGTTTTAAGTTTCGCGATGCTCGGAATCCTAACCGCTTGCACAGAGAAGGCCGGCAACTGCGACTTCTGCGGTGAGAATGCCATTCTCGTGCCTTTTAAAATTTCAGACAGAGTCACGGCAGACATCTGCGAGCCTTGTTACGATGAGTCTGCAGCTATGACAGAGGGATATTCTGCGGCAATGGACGCAGTTTTATCTTAAGTTAAATAATAAGGAGACGTAAAAATGATTTTTAACCCACACATGAGCCTTGTGCCGACTGTTATTGAGCAAACAGGCAGGGGCGAGCGCGCATATGACATTTATTCGCGCCTGTTAAATGACAGAATTATCATGCTGCACGAGGAAGTGAACCCCGTGACAGCAAGCCTTACAGTAGCGCAGCTGCTTTTCCTTGAGGGGCAGGACCCCGAGAAGGACATTTTCCTTTATATCAACAGCCCCGGCGGCTCAATTACAGACGGTATGGCGATTTTCGATACGAT
>JAITFV010000171.1 GCA_031281115.1 Oscillospiraceae bacterium
GCGGTTTATAGATGAGGAAGTGAACGCGGTTACTTTTGTCGGAAGAACTGACGAGATTATAGTAGCAACATCGACAGTCCGTGACGGCGATATCGAATGTATGCTCTACCGCTTCCGCACTGACAGCGAGGACGATTTGATATGGGAAGTAGCTTTGCCGCGAGGTTCGTGGGCTTTGCAGGTTCGCGAAAACGACGGCTGTATCTCGGTTCTTGCGGATAATATGTTTATGTCGTTTGATGCTGATACAGGGCAGCTTCTCGGCAGTTATTACTTTGACTCGGGCAGGCTCGTCCGTGACGTTTACGGCGAAGAATTTAATTTAATTGAATTACGGGATTATACCGCAAGTAAGACACTTTTCGCAACTTTCGACCTGCAGGGAAACCTAATAAATACGGAAATTATGCCCTTTGAGGCAAAAAAGGTTGAAATTTACGGAGAAATAGTGTATACTTTAACAGGAGAGGGTTTAATGAAACATGATATGTACTTAAATCCTATAGGGCTAATCGCGCTTGACGACGAATTCCGCGACTTCATTATAATTGACAGGTATGCCATGATTCTCGGTTACGAGCAAATTGAAAGAATCGAATTATAGCCGGTTAAGTTAAAAACGCTAAAGCGTTTTTAACCCGCGGCGTATACGCCGCGAACCGCCAAAGGCGGCTTGACTTTACTGCATAGCTGATTGTCCGTGCTGATGGCACGGCGGCAAGCGCCGCTTGCCGAGAAAACACTTTAGTGTTTTCAATTTAATCAGCTATATAAATTAATCGGGGTTGCTCTGTCTGTGGACGACAGCCTTGCCGTCCTGCAAAAAAGTACATACAAGAGGTAAGATATGGGAACACAGTTTTCGTGGTTTTATGATTTAATTGTTGTCGTAATTGTTGTAGGGGTTACCTTCCGCTGTTTTAAAAGAGGTTTTGTATCTACGTTAGTAGGTTTGATTGCGGTAATCGCCTCGTTCCTGCTCGCCCTGTTTTTCAGCAGTCTGGCAGCGAATGCAATTTACAACAACTTCATAAGAGAACGCGCCATAAATTACATAGATAACAGCCTTGAAAATATAGTTGATATTGAGCCGCTCGCCATGTTGCCCGATATTGACGTCTCGCGGATTATGCTTAACGAGGTTGACCTCGCCGGCGAAATACTGCGGAGCATTCCGCTGTCCGATATTAATCAAACCCTTGACACTGTGGGAAAAATCGACGTTAATCTCAGCAGTGTCGATTTAAGCAGAACGGGAATAGACCGCTTGGATTTGGAATTTCTGGGAATAACCTCTGAAGAGTTGAATTCAATCAACGCAGGCAGAGCCACGATTACCGCAGCAGAACTCGCAAATAACGAGTTTGAAACATTAATTCTGGCGAAACTGCTGACCAACACGCTTCAAAACAGTACTGAGTTCAACGCAATCGCGAACGCGGCAGACACAGTAGGTAACTTTGTCCCGCAGGTTTCCGGCAGTTTCAGTGGCGGAACCGCGGATGCTGTTACGCAGGTTGTCGTGACAATCATAGAATCCGGGAAAAACGGTATTACGACTGCGCTTGTTGATAATTTAATCGGACCTGTGATTTTTGTTCCGCTGCGCACCTTGATTTTCTTCATATTATTTGCTATAATATGTGCAGTTGCATCGTTTTTCGTGAAAAAGCTGTCGGCGATTAACCGGATTCCGCTTGTAGGCCCCGTAAATTCCGTGCTCGGCGGCGTGACAGGGCTGCTGAAGTCGGCTGTGATTATATTTATTGTTTGCATATGCCTCAACATATTAATCACAGTTACCGGAAATAATATTATTTTCATTAATACAATGACGATAGAAGAAAGTTTTATATTCAGACATATATATAATTTCGAGTTTGTAAATTTTGGTTCTTAATGGGGGAAAAATACTATGATGGTTTGTACGAAGTGCAGAAAGCGCATGGCTGTAGTTTTTATTACAACTATGCAGGGTAACGACAAGCGCAATGAAGGGCTTTGCTTGGTTTGCGCGAAGGAACTCGGTGTTCCGCAGGTCAGCGAGTATATTAAACAGATGGGGCTTTCCGAGGAGGACTTCGAGGAGAGCTACAAGGCTATCTTCGGCGATGACGAAATTGATGAAATCGATGATTTCGACGATGACGAGGACGATGTGGGCGGTTTCAAAATCGGAGGTGCAGGCACTATGCCGCAGTTCCTGCAAAACCTTTTTAACAGCGATTTCAAAAATAACAGCAAACCTCCGCCTCCCCTGCCTAAAGCGCAAAGCGAGGATTCCTCGTCGGGCGGCAAACGAGAACGCCAAAAAAAAAAAAAAGATAAAATCGAAAAGAAACATAAGTTTCTTGACACTTTTTGCACTAATTTAACTACCCGAGCGAAAAAAGGAGAGTTAGATAAGGTAATCGGTCGTTATAAAGAGCTTGACCTTGTACTGCAGATTTTGTCAAAAAAAAAAAAAAACAACCCCTGCCTAATCGGTGAACCGGGCGTGGGAAAAACCGCGATTGCAGAAGCGATTGCACAGAAATTAGTTAAGGACGACGTACCTTTCAGGCTTCGCGGTAAAGAGTTATATCTGCTTGATTTAACTTCTCTTGTCGCGGGGACGCAGTTCCGCGGGCAGTTCGAGAGCCGCGTGAAATCATTGATTGAAGAAATCAAGAACGCAGGGAATATACTGCTTTTTATAGACGAAGTTCATAATTTGGTCGGCACCGGCGACAGCGAAGGTACCATGAACGCCGCGAATATGTTTAAACCTGCGCTTTCCCGCGGGGATATGCAGGTAATAGGTGCAACTACCTTCAATGAATACCGCAAACATATAGAAAAAGACAGCGCGCTTGAACGCCGCTTCCAGCCTGTGACGATTAACGAGCCGACTATAGAGGAAACAATCGAGCTTTTAAAAGGCATCAAAAAATATTACGAAGAACATCATAAAATCCATGTCACAGACGAGATTTTGCACTCCTGCGCAGTTTTATCCGAGCGGTACATTAACGACCGTTTTCTCCCTGACAAGGCAATTGACTTATTAGATGAAGCGGCAGCTTGCGCAAGCATAAAAAGCGCGGATTTAGCTGAATTTGAAAAGCTGACTTCCGAAAACGCCGCTCTCGGAAAAGAAGAAAACGATATTTTAAGCTCGGGTACCGAGATAAATTACGAGCGCATAGCGGAAATCAAAACCCGCCACGCTATAAACAGCGAGCGGATAGAAGAATTAAAGCCGCTTGTATCGGGTATTAACGTAACAGACGAGGACGTTTCCCGCGTGATTGAGCTGTGGACAGGGATTCCCGCTGCAAAAATTATGGAAACCGAATACGGCAAAATAAGCAAGTTAGAAGCTGCCTTAAAAACCAAAGTAATAGGTCAGGACGAGACGGCAGAGCTTGTCGCGGCGGCAATCCGCCGTTCACGCGTGCAATTGAATATACGCCGTAAGCCGGCTTCGTTCATCTTCGTAGGCCCTACAGGCGTAGGAAAGACCGAACTCGTAAAGGTGCTTGCGGGTGAGTTGTTCAATTCGGTGGAACCGCTAATCAGACTCGACATGTCAGAGTT
>JAITFV010000203.1 GCA_031281115.1 Oscillospiraceae bacterium
ATATGTTTACCGTCAGAATTTCAGTAAATACTAAAGGCGATTGCATCTTCAAATTTATGAAATATACCGCAAAGGAGGATATAGAAAATGTCGTGCTTTCAATTATCGGAGTTAAGAGAGATATTAACTCCCGAACAAATTAAACTTGTTGATGATGGTGTTAAAACACTTTCGCGTAACCACATAATAACTTTGTCGAATTTCTCGTCATCTGTTTGCTTAGATGCAGTACTAACGGCAAAGGTGTTGAAAAAATTAGTTGATTTACAAATTTTGTCTTATCAGACCGCTATAAGATGTCCAGAATGCGGTATTCTTATAAAAGAAGTAGATTCATTAAACTTTGAAGCCGAGTATTTATGTTATGGATGCGAGGAGATGGTTTTAATTTCAACAGATAATATAGAAGTAATTTACAGATTAGCTAAATACCCTTTTGTTGAAAGGCAGCAGATAAAAGTATTTAACAATTCAGAAAAATCTGTTGCCGGAAATAATGATTCACTAACTTATTTACTCGAAAATAACATTCTTGATTTTAATGCTTTGTTTTTTTCGCCAACAGAGGCACAATACGAAGAACTTTTAGAAATGTATAATCGTGTTTTTCCTAATAGCAATAATAAAAGTAATAAAGAGAAAGGCGATGATTTGAATGATTTTATAGTTAAATTATTTAATATTTGCAAACATTTTTCTGTTTCTTCGGCGATTTGGACATCTCCAAATCAAATAGACGTTTATACAAGAAATAAACTCTACATTCCCGGTATATCAGGCAAAGAAGTTGTAGATGGCTTTCACATTGAATGCAAAAATGAAGCTAATACTCCGAAAGCCGAGTATATGAATAAGCTACATAGCATTCTTTGTACAACCGAAAAGCGTTTAGGGATTGTTGTGAGTAAATCACCTGCCCCCAAAACATTTGTAAGACTTGCAAATAAAATATTTCTACGCGATAAAATTGTAATAATTTGGATTGACAAAAACGATTTGTTTGATATTATAAAAAACAAGCTCAACCTTTTAGAAGTCATTGCTCGAAAAATCGATGAAGTGAAGTTCAATGCCACTAAAGACTTAAGAGAACTTAAGCTTTATGAAGCATAACCAAAACATTTCTGTAGTATCACAATTCATCAAAATAATTTTTTATTAAAACGTGCATAAACACGCAAAAACATCTTGACAAAACGTGATTGTTGTGATATAATAAGGTTATCAAAACGTGAAAAACATGGAAGTTCTATGAAGCGACTTCTGATAACTCCCGAAAGCGATTACCGAAAAACTCACCGACTATCTGAAGCTGTACTTCGTCATAGGCGGTATGCCTGCAGCAGTTTCTGCTTGGATTGGTCGAACTTTTTGAAGAAAATAACTGCTGTTTTAACAGCCTTACGGAGAACATGAACTCATAAAAGATACTATTGAGATTAGGCGAGAGCAAAAGCCCGGTTACTCTGGGAAATCCCTGTTTTTCAATTATTCTTGCATTGCTAAAATAAACCACTTGCGAACCTCACGACCCGAACCTACACCACCCCAAGAAATACCGTTAGAATTATTTTGAACTTCTCCCCACAACATCATTCTATGCCAAGCGCACTCGAAAGAGTGTGCTTTTTCTTTTCGCCCTTGCCCTGCTCCCCCTGCACGCCTGACGGCGTGGCTCGCTTTGCTCGCTCGTTGCCCCTGCGGGGCAATTGTTGAAATCGGCAGAAAGCAAAAATCCCAGAAGGGCGCACTTATGCACCGCTAAAGCGGTGCGGTATCAAGACGAGCAGTATCTGCATATCATAAAACAAGGAATATATAGAAATGGGACATAAAAGGGGTCCCCGCAAAGCGTATGCTTTGTGGGGAAGAGGAAAAACCCCGAAGCGGTGAGCCTTTTATGCGTATTTTGCATAAAAGCGATTAAGCGGAGGGAGTTTTGACGTAGTCGTGGCAATCTATCACTTTCACGTTGGTATAATCAGCCGAAAAACTGGACGGTCAGCGGTCGGGGCGAGTGCGTATCGTTCAGCCGAGAAACTGAAAAGCGATTATGACGGCTTGACCCACGACTACCAAAAGACAAGCCCTGTCAACGCTTCTGCGTACAATTCGGGGGAGAAAATACACAACAACCAAGCACAAATAATCCACAACTACACAAAAAAGCAAGATGTTGTACATAAAGAAATCATGCTCCCCGACCACGCACCAAGGGAGTATTTTGACCGCTCCACACTTTGGAATTCTGTGGAGAAATCCGAGCGACAGCACAACGCACAAACGGCACGGGATATTGATGTCGCCCTGCCGATTGAACTTGACAGGGATGAGCAAATGGCGTTGTTGTGTGAGTATATCAAGGAAAATTTTGTTGATAAAGGAATGTGCGCGGATTGAGCAATCCACGACAAGTGCGACGGCAACCCACACGCCCATATCATGCTTACCATGCCCCCATAAACCAAGACGGCACATGGGGGCAAAAGTGCAAAAAAGAGTATATTTTAGACCACAACGGCGAGAAAATACCGCTAAAAATGGTAAAGGCTGGAAAAGTCGCAGGGTTGATGTTACTGATTGGGACAAGACGGAAACGCTTGTAAAATGGCGGGAAAATTGGGCGGTTGCGTGTAATAAACGGTTGCGAAATATCGAACACCACATAGACCACCGCACATTAAAAGCACAGGAAATCGACCGTGAGCCGACTATTCATATTGGTGTTGAAGCGTGGCATTTGGAGAAAAAGGGTATTCGCACCAAACGAGGCGACAAAAACAGGGCTATTATCGCACGAAACGAGAGCCGAAAACCCGAAAAAATCGCCGAACATATGCACGAACTCAGAGAGCAACATTTTTTGCTTAACAGGGAAATCCGCGAGTTGCAGAAAAACACAGCGAAATCACGGCAAGAAATGAATATTTCAAGAGCCAAAGCCGAGGATTTAAGCGAACGCGCAGGACATATTCAAACTATGAAAAATCGGCTTGTCGAGCTACGAACCGAACGGCGGAGCATGAGCGTCTTCAAGAGTAAAAAAGCCATTGACGAGCAGATAAAGCGAACACAAAAAGACTATGATTACACGAGCGAATACTTCGAGTATGCGTACAAAATCAAGCCCAAATATGCACAGGCAGAGATTGAACGGCTTGAAAAAATCGCCGAGAGTAAAAAACATTTTCAAGACAAAATGCAATCCAAATTATCATCACTAATTGAAGAGCGAGAAAAGACCGTTTTACGGTATCAAAAGTGTAGAATATATGCGGATTTAAGCCACGACAGGCAGAAAATATATAACCGATTGTCCGAGTTGGAACAGCAGAACCGACCGCCGAAACAGTCCGCACAGTATGTTATAACGAGGTCAGAAAACCAACGCATTCTTGACAGTGTGAGCGAGCAGAACCTACAGAAAATCATGCAAAAGTTAAACCCCGAACAGCGAAAAGCGTTACATGATTTGCGAGAGGTTGAGAGGGTGCGAGAATTTACAAGGTGCAGATAGTTTGACAAAAAACATTCGTTGGTGTATAATGCTTTTGAGTAAAGTTTGAAAACAGGCGAAAGTCTGGACGGTTATGTTCGCTTCCTATCTTACCAAAGAAAGGCGGTGAGATTATGGCAATTATAATAGCTTTGGTTGCGTTCGCAATTCTACTATTGGTTTCTATTGTATGTCTTTATAGATTAGCAAAACAAAACCACCGCCGTAATACAAAAAATAACCGCCCTTAGCCAAAAGTCAGCGGTTATTAACTATTGATTTTTGAGCATAGCCGTTTGATAGCTTTACTCTTTTTTTGTTGCTGTTACTTTAATTATACACTATATTTTACGCATTGTCAAGCGTTTTTATTAAATTTTTCGCCCCTATTATATCATACCTTATAATATAATAGGGGTGATTTTATGAAATCATACGCATATATCCGTGTATCTTCTGCCGAGCAGAACACGGACAGGCAGTTGACAGCTATGCAAAATTTACGCATACCGTCAAGCCACATCTACATTGACAAGCAATCAGGCAAGGACTTTCAACGCCCAAAATACACCGAGTTAATGCGAGTTTTGAAGTCGGGCGACTTGCTTTATGTTTCGAGCATTGACCGCTTGGGCAGGAATTACGAGGAAATTTTGAACCAGTGGCGAGTGATTACGAAAGAAAAACACGCTGACATTGTCGTGCTTGATATGCCGATTTTAGACACTCGGGCAAAGCACGGAAACGACCTAATAGGTGCGGTTATTTGCGATGTAGTGTTGCAGTTGTTGTCTTATGTTGCCCACTCCGAGCGTGATAATATTCGCAAACGGCAAGCCGAGGGGATAAAGTCAGCGAAAGCAAGGGGTGTTAAATTCGGCAGACCCGAAAAGAAAATGCCCGATAATTTTGGCGAGTTAGTCAAGCGGTGGGAGCGCAGGGAGATAAACACCGCTGAAATGCTGAAACAATGCGGTTTTGGGCGGACTACACTGTATGCGAGGTTAAAAGAATATAAGCTGACAAAAAAATAAAGTGTCCGACAAAGTACACGTTTTTACAAGAGCAGTTTTAGGCTCGAATACAGCAAAATCCACGCAAAAAAGCCGTGAAAACGGCGTTTCACGGCTTAAAAATATATTCTATAAACGTGTACATTTTTGGAAAAGGGGGCAAAGCATGAAAACATTAAGTGAAAGAGTTGTTGGGGCTGTAAACGGATTTTTAGACCCAGACGGAAAAACCACGAGAACAGGCGATGTAACTGTCATAAATGTAATTGGGCAAGCCGATTATCCGCGAAGTGATGCACCCTCGCTTTGTCCTGTTTCCTCTAATGCCAATATCAGCGATGGAATATATACAATCCGAAATAAAGGCAGTTCAGGATTGTATGTAGGTATTGCAGATGACGGCACAACGGCGGTCATTCAGGCACGGAAACAGATAAATAGTCAAGCGTTCAGCATTAGACGAATTAGGGACGGCACATACACCATAACTGCCGTCCATAGCGGAAAAGTGTTGGAGGTCAGTGGCAACGACTATGGCGCAGTTGTTCAACTGGCGGAATGGCAAGGCACAGATAATCAACGGTGGATTATCACGGATTGTGGCGGTGGTTGGTATAAGCTGACGGCTAAACACAGCGGTTTGATTTTTGATGTTGCAGGCGGTGTGTACGCCGAGGGAACGACCCTGCAACAAGCGAAAGAAAACGGTTGTCCCGCACAGAGATACCGCTTTATTGCAAATAACATTGTAGATTTGATGCGATTTACCGATGTTACAAGAGAATGGGGAGATAAAATAATCACGCTCAAATGCGTGAATATCGGCAATTTTGTTGTAGCTAATGTAGATTCAGAATATTCCCCACTGCAAGTGCGGGCGTGGAATGCAGACTTTAAGAAAAAGTTTGAAACCTACTTAACGAAAGACGGTTATATCGGTTTCCGCAATATGCGAAACCGAATGTTTGTTACAGCCGACTTGCGGGAAGACCACGTTCCGCTCCGCGCCATAGCAGATAAATTAAAAGGTGCATGGGAATGTTTTAAGATTTTCACGGACGGTAAATATTTCTATATACAATACAGAGATGGGGAACGCTGGATTTCTGTTGATAATACCGCTAAAAATGCACTTGTTGCAAAAATATGCGAGCCAAGCAGTTGGGAGCGATTTATTATTGAGCTTGCTTAATAAATCATTGTGTCTATGCTTGCTATTCTGTACCCAAAATGCTAAACTCACATCAGAAAAATCGCACCTTAAAAAGCATAGAAAACGGAAAAATAAGGTGTTATTTGCTCTGATTATTATTAAGGAGGTTGTCCATTATGGATAAACTGAAAGAATTTCGCACACTTCTTGTGCGAAAAGTAAAAAATCCAACGAAACGCACACTTGTTGTTTCGGGAGTTCTCGCAATATTGCTTATCTCTGCGTCCCTGCTAATTTTCCTTGTTGCTTGTAGTGAAGACGGCAATGCGAATGTTGAAGACGAAAATCCAATCGTAACAACGACCGTAGAAACCACAACGACTACAACGCCCGCTACTACTACAACTTCTGCAACAACAGAAGTAGCAACAACCGAACTGCCCGAAACAACGATTGAAACCGAAGAAACATCAACAGAGGTTGCGACCACCGCACCGCCACCGCCGACTGTTACCAACCCTCCCGCACTGCAACCTACTCAAGCCCCTCAACCTCAACCTACAAATCCACCGCCGACTAATCCACCTCAACGGACTGACCCTCCCCCTCAACCAACAGGCGGTTTTACTGAAGCAAGGATGCATGAGCTAAAGATTTATGCAGAAAGTATAGGATTTACAGATGTGGAAATAACACATTCTGTTGGTATACTTTTAGTCGTTAGAATGTCGGGAGACCCTGCACGTTCACGTTTAAACATTGAACTTGACCCTGGAGACCCTTCTGGCGTTTACACAAGCGCGGTTGGATTTGATACTCCAAGAGGTGTCGCTACTATGGCAGAGGCAAGAGCGCTGATTGATAGTTTTCGCAGACAATTTCCGTAATACTTGAATGCTTGTTCTTAATCTCCCGCGAAAGCGGGAGATTAAACTGATTCTGCTTGCAATAAACCTCTAAACAGGCTATACTCCACGAGTAAATCGCACCTTACAAGCAATATCAAGAAAGACCAAAGGTGCTAAATCTATGTTTTGAAAGAGAGGTTATCCGTTATGGAAAAACTCAAAAAATGCCCGAAAACCCTTGTGGCGACACTATGTGTGCTTGCCATTCTGCTACACGCAACAATAGCAGTAGCAGAAACCGATGTTAAAAACGACATTCCCGGGACTGACTTTATCGAAGTCAACGACGATGAAATCTCCCACGCGACGTACTCCGCGACCCCCATGGCAACCGATGTGAGCGACAACTTGACAATCAATGTAGTTCACCTCAACGGAATCCCTGTTCTTGAAATCTACAACCCGACCGACAGAGCAATCTCGACAAAGGGAATGTACCTCTCTAACGGAAACACCCCCGTCGATGAAGACGATTATCTCTTCATGTGGCAAATGCCAGCGTTTATCATAAGAGACGGGCAGTCAATTTTCGTCCGTAGCACCAACGACAATGTCACCCAAGTCTTGAAAAGAGCG
>JAITFV010000208.1 GCA_031281115.1 Oscillospiraceae bacterium
TAAACAGCTTTTTAATTATATCATAAGCAGATTTCTTTGTCAAGGTTTTTTATAAAAATATTTTCAAATCCATCTGCGGTTGTCAATCACAGCTTGTACTATTACTTTTGAAGTAAACAAAAGGCAATTCTCTGTGGTTCTCCCCGCTTCCAACGCGCGCTTAACGCAGTCGTATGCAAACATGTTCCCGCCGATGAGCTCGGCATTTGTTGTTTTTTGATAGTTATTCTTGTTTTTATAAAAAACCTCGACCGTTCCCGAACCGACCGTTCCGAAACCGAGTATGGCTATTTTTGACATATTTAAAATTCCTCACTATAAATAGTAAATGCGCTATAGACAAGTATAGCACATTTACCTTTTTTTTACAACTTGTTTTTTAACTTAGATTTATCTCTTGCGGCAACGCTTGATATTCTTCGGGAAAATATGTTTTATTGAAATAATCTGCGATTTGGTTGTATGAAAATAAAAGTGATATTATCTTATAATGTCCGTTTTTACTAAAAGCACCCGATTTGCTAACAACATTTCCTATCAATGCAACAGAGATGCCAATGGTTCCCATGCCAAACCAAGTACTACCGCTTTCTTTATGTGCTTCAAGACCTGTTGAGTAATAATTTATATTCATTTGTTCGCATATTCGCATTAAAGATTTTTCAAATTGCTTTGGTTTAAAAATCTTGTAAGCCTTGATACGGTTAAAAAGAAATTTCCAAACAAATATATTATATAAAATGGCAATGACAATGGCGATGATAGAAATAATAACACTGGTGGCAGAGTTAATATCATTAGAATATGTTAACACTCCTCCCAATAATGCAAGCATTAATATTGAAAATATTGCTGATAATATAAGCCTAATCCTAAATTCATCCTCAACACTGCGTAAATAATCACCCTCAAACCCAAAGTGTCTTTCCATTGCTTGTATTCCAAGAAGTGTCTTTTTACAAATACCGTTAAAAGATACTTGACGGCAACTTATGTAAATCATATAAATATAACCACCTATTGTAAGCGTGAAAATATAGAGAAACATACATATTCCCATATTTAACACAGGGGTTTGCTCTATAGTATTCCAGTCTTTAGCTGTTAATTGTACTACTAATTTCTTTGAATGTTCCATTTGTCTTTCCTCCAAAATATTAAATTTTAGCAAATTTATGCTTATAACAAATTATAATATGTAATAAAGAAAAAGTCAAGCATTATTTCACCGTAATCTAATTTGTATTTCACCTTAATTAGTTTATAATTAACTGGGGTGATGAAATGATTTACGGATTTACGGAAAAAATTAAAAATCTACGGCTTCAAAAAGGATTAACACAGGTACAAATAGCAAAACGCTTAAATATAACTAAAAATGCGGTATATTCATGGGAAATGGGAACAAGCTCCCCCTCACTCATAAACTTAGCCCGGCTCGCGCAGATTTTCGGCGTAAGTACTGATTATTTGCTCGGAGTAAATGAAAGACTAACTATTGATATAACGGAATATGACGATTTACAAAAAGAAGCTATACACAGCTTAACGCAGATTTTCAAGAAGATGAACGATAATAAATAATAATCAACAAAAACCGAAGGCTTCCCGCCTTCGGTTTTATTATGCTTTCGGTTTAAGTTAGTCGAATCTGCGGTTGTGATGATGCTCTCTGCTTTCGATAACTTCGTTTTTCCTGAAGAAGAGCGAAATGCACCAAACTGCACTAAGCGCTACAAGGATATAGATTAATCTGCTGATTACCGATGCGCTTCCGCCGAATGCCCACGCTATACAGTCAAATCTAAACAGTCCGACAAGTCCCCAGTTCAAACCGCCGAGTAAAAGTATAAATAATGCGATTCTGTCCATCATAACAAATATTCTCCTTTGCAAAGACGATGTTTCAGATTATTTTATGACCCTGCTGTTCGCAGAAGTCCTTTTTAGTATTAGCAGTTCGATTCTGATTATTCAATTTTTCGTAAATCTTTATTTGCTATTTTTCGACAATATTCGACATTGTATTTGTTATTCATGGTATTTAATTACTACATCAAGTGTTTATATTTGACGTTATCTACAATGAATCGCTTGTTTTCTTGATGATGATTATGTCATAAAAGTATGTACGCTCTCATTATAAAAGGTTTTCAGCGTTTTTTAATCGTGTTGTAATTTTATCTAAATTACCTGTTGCATTTCCGAAATCCATGTGGTAAAATAAAAGACGAAGTATAAATCTTGGAGGTAAAAATGACAACAAAGCAATTCAAAGTCTTAATTGGTGACGACAGCATGGAAAACGGGCTCGCCTGGGCCTCCCTCCTCAAGCAAAAAGGTATGTATGCTGTAACAAGACCGCGCAACGGAAAGGTGATTTTCGACACTCTCAGGCACGAACTGCCGGATGTGCTTGTGATTGACGCTAAAATGCCGGAATTTGATGCCGTGTCGCTTATGACAAAAATCAAGGACGAACTCTCAAAAACACCCATCACTATCGTTGTTTCTAATTATGACTCGCCGCAGGTGGAGCGGGAGGTCATGGATGCGGGCGCACGGTATTATATGGTACGGCCGTTTGAGCCTGCCGCGCTTGCTGCACGTGTAGAAAACCTCATCGGCGGAGTTACTGCCGGCAGCGGAATCGGTGGGAACGTCAACGTTGAATACAACGTCCACGACAGCGTTCCTAACGACATCGAGTACGTGGTTACCGAAATTATCCACCAAATCGGAATCCCCGCCCACATCAAGGGTTATCATTACCTGAGAACTGCGATTCTCCTGTCCGTTGAGGACAACGAGATGATTAACTGCGTGACAAAATTACTTTACCCCACGGTCGCAAAAAAATACACCACGACATCTTCCCGCGTTGAGCGCGCTATCCGCCACGCAATCGAAATCGCCTGGGACAGAGGCGATGTCGAAATCCTGAACAGCTTCTTCGGTTATACGATACATACCCAGAGAGGAAAACCTACAAACTCGGAATTTATAGCGCTTATAGCGGATAAGCTGAGATTGCAGTTTAAAAACAGGATACCTATGAAGTAATAAAAGCAGTAAAACCCTTGCAAATGCAAGGGTTTTGTGTTATTGTTTGAAACAATTATAAAAATGATATTATTAACTATTAACAAAAACTTGACATATTTTCCTAATTCTGTTACACTATATATATTAATTACGAAAGTATCGGAGGGTAAAATCCATGTTGACCGCAAAACAATTTGAAGGTTTAAAAAAGGCAAACTTAAGTATCGACGCGCAAAAATCACGCGAAAGAATTTCAGAAGGCTACAAATCGGCTTCAAGTGAAGTCAAAAAAGCAATCCATGCGCTTTCCGGGCTCACGCAGAACACGTTTTACAACGCTTTTCAAAAAGGCACGGCTTCCCCTAAGATGGTGCTCGCAATGGCGCAGCTCCTCGGTGTTTCTCCTTATTATTACATCGGTGAAACCGACAAAAAAGATTCGTTTAATGACGAAACTCTTAAAAAATTCTTAGCGGAGAAAAAACTTGCCGTTATTAAAAAAGCAGGCAGACCCGCGAAGAAAGTTGCTGTCGCTAAGGTCAAAGTCGAAAAACCTGTAAAACCCGTTAAAAAAGGACGTAAAGCAGCTGTAAAGGCAGTTCCCGCTCCTAAAGCTGTGCCGAAGAAAGCCGCATCCGTACCAAAAGCAGCGAAAACCCCGGCAGCTAAAGCCGCACCTGCAGACAACGAAGTTTTCATTCAGGTTTCGATTCCGAAATCCCCGAAACTTCAAAGAGCGATTGCGAACCTCGACGAAGAAAGCGCGGTATTGCTCCTTCGTGCGCTGATTCGTAAAACCGATGCAAGCGACCAGGCGAAAGCTCTCTGCGACATTATTAAGAGCTGCCTGCTTTCTTAATACCGACTCCAATCAAAGATTGGAATCAGGGATGCCGCAGTCTGTGGACTGCGGGCGCTGTCGCAACAGCGCAATCCCTGTTTCTGAATAAACAAAGTTTGTCCGGAAACAGTATAACCCCCTGTGCGAAAATCCTCAATTACAGCAATTCCATATGAAATGTGGAATTGCTGTGACAGCGGGAACCGCTGTTCGCCGCCAATGGCGGTTCGCCGCGGGTTAAAAACGCTTTAGCGTTTTTAACTTAACTGGCTATAAAACTATACAGGGCGCGCTTCGCGCGCCCTGCAAAGGTAAAAAATGGATTATTTATACATAATTTTTAAAGCTGTTGTGCAAGGAATTACAGAATTTTTGCCTGTTTCAAGTTCAGGGCATTTATTAGTTTTCGGGCACTTTTTTGAACCGCGCGAGGATTCTCTGCTCTTAATTATCGTGCTTCATCTTGGTACGTTGGTTGCGGTTTTTATCGCTTTCCGTGATATAGTTTTCGGTATGATTAAAGAGTTTTTTCTGACAATCGCAGATATTTTCACAGGTAAATTCAAGTGGAGCAAAATGAACGATAACCGAAAAATGCTCTTCATGACCATAATCGCAACTTCGCTTTTATTACCTGTATATCTTTTCGCGAAAGATTATGTTACCGCTCCCGTAAAAAGCGGTGATATAATCTTTACGGGCAGTGCGTTTATATTTACAGCTATATTGTTATTTATATCTGATGCATGTGTAAAAGGTATAAAAACAGGCAAAAACATGAAAATTACTGACGCAGTCACAATTGGTTTATTTCAATGCGTCGCGCTTTTCCCCGGCGTTTCGCGCTCCGGCTCAACCATAACCGGTGGGCTTCTGTGCGGATTTTCCAAGCAGACAGCCGTTGCGTTTTCGTTCATGCTGTCCATCCCTGCAATCCTCGGTGGAGGATTATTAGAAATGAGAGAAGCTTTTCAAGGCGACATAGTATTAAATTATCCCGAGCTTTTAATTGGTTTCGTTGTTTCTGCCGCAGTTGGTTTTCTTGCAATTAAACTCGTGAAAATCATCGCACAAAAAGAAAAATTCAAAATATTCGGTATTTACACCGCGATTCTCGGTATGCTGTGCATAGCTTGGGGTATACTCGAAAATATGGATTTAGTTACATTTTTCAATATAAATTAAATATATAAAGGATTATTTAAAATGCCTGCTACAAGAAGAAACACGGCAAAAGAAAAAGAAGAAAAAGCCCGCTCCGGCGCGGCTGTAGAGCGTGACACGAAAAGGCGCAAACTATGGTCACTTGTGCTTTTTTGCGTTGGGATTCTTTTCATAGTTTTCGCATTTGTCGGAGACGTGAACGACGCAGCCGAGGAGACAAGGAACGCCGCTAATCACATTAACGCCTTTTTACGCACGATGTTCGGATTCGCGATATTTTTGATGGGACCTATTTTAATTTACATAGCGGTTATGATTTCCATGAATAAAGGCAAAGGCTCGATTATAGCAAAATTAGTTCAGCTTTGCTTCATCATTTTGCTTGTTTGCGCAGGTATTCAAGTGATTTTCGTTGGGGATTTCGAGGATTTAACAGGAGGCGGCATGGTCAGCCACGCGCTCGGCTGGCTGCTCCCGCTGTTCGGAAACCCCACGGCGAGCATAATCCTAATCCTTATTTTCTTCGTTGTTTTTATGCTTGCTTCTGATATTACTCTGTACGAATTTTTGAAAATCATCGCAAAGCCGTTTCGCTTTATCGGCAGAAAGATTAAAGAAAAAAGCGAACAAATGCGTGAGGATAGCGAGCATTTGAGGCTTTATAATGAGCAAAAGGCAATGCTTGATAAGCAAGCCGAGCTTGAAGTCGGCAAAGCTCAGGAAGAACGCAAAGAAAAAGCTTTCGATGCCGAGCTTGAAAAGCGGTTAAAAATCGCCGCAATCGAAGCTGCCGGAAATTCTGCCGGTGGACGTGTTTCCTCCAAGCCTGCGCCCTCCGAGGACAACCACCGGGACTTCCATGACGAGCTTCATTCCTATATAACAGGCGAGCCGGTACCCGAGAGAGAAGCGCCGCCGCCCGAACCGGAAATCCCGCCCGAGGAACCCGATGAATTTTTAAAAGTAATTGAAGATTTTGATAAAGAAAAACAAGAACAATCCGCTCAAAGCGAGAAAAATGTGCAAACTCTTAACGAAGCTGTCGCTACAGCGGCGGAAGTTGTCAGAGAAGCGCAGTATACGCTTCCTCCCGTTTCTCTTTTAGCCGAAGCTGTTTCTGTTCAGAACACGCTTGATATTGAATCCGAGCTTGCACAGAATTCAGAAACGTTAGTGGAAACTCTCAAGAGCTTCGGTGTGCTGACAAAAATCGTGGGTGTCTGCCGCGGACCATCGGTTACAAGATACGAGTTACAACCCGCGGAAGGTGTAAAAATATCAAAAATCACAAATTTAGTTGACGATATTTCGCTTAATTTAGCAACAGCGGGCGTAAGAATCGAAGCACCTATTCCAAACAAGCGGGCTGTCGGGATTGAAGTGCCTAACCGTACTTCCGATACAGTGAATATCCGCTCTCTTATTGACAGCGATGTATTCAGAAAATGCAATTCAAAATTAACAGCTGTTATCGGTAAGGATATTTCGGGCGAAATTATTATCTGCAACATTGCAAAAATGCCGCATATTCTTATTGCGGGAACTACAGGCTCCGGTAAATCTGTCTGTATGAATTCCATAATCATGAGTATTATGTTCCGCGCCGCTCCCGAAGATGTCCGTTTTGTTATGATTGACCCTAAAATGGTAGAATTCAGTATTTACAACGGCATTCCGCACCTGCTTATTCCTGTTGTTACCGACCCGAAAAAAGCGGCAGGCGCACTCGGCTGGGCGGTTACGGAAATGCTGAACCGGAATAAAACCTTCTCCGAGTACGGTGTGCGTGACCTTACGGGTTATAATTCACTTTGCGTAGGTGACCCCGAACTTGAAAAAATGCCGCAAATCGTTGTTTTCATAGATGAATTCGCAGATTTAATGATGGCGGCTTCGGGTGAGGTTGAGAGTGCAGTCTGCCGCTTGGCTCAGATGGGGCGGGCGGCAGGAATCCACCTTGTTGTCGCCACGCAAAGACCTTCCGTTGATGTAATAACAGGTCTGATAAAAGCAAATATACCGAGCAGAATCGCGCTCCGCGTAGCTTCGCAGGTTGACAGTCGCACAATAATAGACTCGCTGGGCTCCGCTGAAAAACTGCTCGGAAACGGCGATATGCTGTATAATCCCGTAGGTATGCCGAAACCCTTACGTGTGCAGGGCTGCTTCGTTTCCGAGAAAGAAGTTGAACGAACTGTTGATTTTATTAAAAAGACATTTGTGCTTGATTATGACGAGAATGTTATAAAAGAAATCGAGGAAAATGCAGAGCTTGTCGGGCTTTCTAAATCTGACAGGGAGAAAAAGTCAGCAGAAGTGGGTGAACTTGATTTATCTGATGATAAACTTGACGAGGCAATCGATGCGGTAATTGAAGCCGGGCAAGCGAGCACTTCATACCTGCAGCGAAAGCTGAAGCTCGGCTACGGGCGGGCGGCGCGGCTGATTGATATTATGGAGCAAATGGGCGTTGTGGGTACATTTGAGGGCAGTAAGCCGCGGCAGGTGATTATGACAAGGCAGGAATGGCTTGAAAGGAAGATTAATAATGAAAAATGAAAAAT
>JAITFV010000316.1 GCA_031281115.1 Oscillospiraceae bacterium
ACAGCGCCCGCTGCGCTCACGCAGCGGAAACCCGTTTAAATTGAAACTGTGAAACAGTTTTCAATTTAAACGATTATGGCACGGCTATTCAACGAAGCATGATGGAAAATTTATCTAAAATCTGCCGCAAACGGAGTTGGTGAAATCATCTATTGACATTACAAATTATATGCTGTATTATGTAAATATGGATATTAATCAAATAGAAGCGGCGTATGAACGCATTGTTGAGGGAATCAAAGCAGAATTTGCAAAAGTAGTCCGGGAGTTTAATATTACCGGGCTTGATTTGCTTTTCCTTGATAACATAAAATACAGGGTGAAGTTTAACAAAGACGTCCCTACGGAAGCTTTCGATTTACGTGTAAGGATAGCGGATAGCGGCGGTTTCGCTAAAATTGAAACTGCCGAGCTTGCTGTAATGACCGAAAAAATCGAAGCGTACATAAAACATAATGAGGGATTAACTATAAAACTGCGGAACAAATTCAGGTTTTTACTGCGTTTTGAGGTCGGGCATTATCTGTATTTCAGAAAATTTGAAGAAGACGGCGCCTTATATGCCGATTTTTCAAAGGCGATGGGAAAATACGAGGCAGACTTGGCGGAGTTCAACGGGCTTTGCAGCGCAAGTGAATTTTCCGCGCGGGAGCGTATTGAGAAATACTTTGAAATTGACTTCAACGCCTGGTCTGCAAATAAAGTCGGGCTCGCGGCAGAAATGCTTATCGAGTTTGATAATAATATAAGAAGACCTTGATTAATAGTCCTTTTAAAAAGCTATTTTACATCAATGCGCTGTAGGGAACGCATTCATGCGTTCCCTACATGGGGGAGCAATAATATGGACATTAATAAAATGGAAGCGGCTTATGAACGCATCGCTGACGGAATTAAAACAGAATTTGCGAAAATAACCCGGGAATTTAATATTACCGGGTTGGATTTAATTTTCCT
The DNA here is from genome assembly GCA_031281115.1 of Oscillospiraceae bacterium. Lineage (GTDB taxonomy): Bacteria > Bacillota > Clostridia > Oscillospirales > Ruminococcaceae > Ruminiclostridium_E. The sequence goes on from JAITFV010000316.1 coordinate 958, forward strand.
TGATAATATAAAGTACAGAAGGAAATTCAATAAAGACCTCCCTGTGGATGTTTTCGATTTGCGGGTTAAAATCGTTGACGATAGCGGTTCAGCTAAAATAGAAACCGCCGAGCTTGCGGTAATGACCGAGAAAATCGAGGAGTACATAAAGCATAACGAGGGCTTATCTATCAAGCTGCAAAAGAAATTCAGGTTTGTTCTGCGTTTTGAGGTCGGGCATTATTTGTATTTCCGCGAGTTCGAGGAAGGAAATGCTGCATATAAAGATTTTGAGGATGCGATGGTTCAGTACGAGGAGGATATAGGAAAGTTCAACGAACTCGTCAGTGTGAGCGATTTTACGACGCGGGAACGGATTACCAAGTACTACGAGATTGACTTCAACGCCTGGTCTGCAAATAAAGTCGGGCTTGCGGCGGAAACGCTGATTGAATTTGATAATAATATTGTAATACCATAGCAGGAAGCTGTAGTATGCAAGCGTGTTTATTTGTAAACAGCAGGCACAGCCGTAATCAGATTAACTTGTCGTTTTTTCGGAACGCCGAGGGCGTCGTTCCCTACATTCTATATCAATACATATATCTAACATAACTCAACAGAAAACGAGAAGAATTAATTCTTCTCGTTTTCGTTTTCTGCTTCCTTGTAATTATCCAGCGCATATTCACAGCACTGCAGAACCAGCGAATTAAAAGAAATATCGTGTTTTCCCTTAAACTCCATCATTCGGTCAAGTAATTCTTCATTAAATCTAATCGGTTTTGAAATATTTGTTCTCTTGTAGTTTTTATTAATGTTAAACATATTTTTTCCTCCAGTCATATTGACAATATAACATAATTATGATATTCTTAATACTATTACTTATGCTATTATATTAGAGAGTAAATTTGGAGGCATTAAATTATGAATATACATATAAATAAAAAAACCAAAACTATCGGACAAATTGCAAGAGAAATAGAATCATTAAACGGAATTGAATATAAAATAATCGAAGAACTGATGACCTGCATAAATGATTTATATCAGGGTTGTATTTTCTGTGATTCGGGGGCAAAAATCGTCAGAATCGGGAAGTACGGAGCCTGCCGCGCTTGCATTGAACGGCTGAAAAACGCTAATGACGGCGACTTCCTTTATCCTATTTAATTCGGGAATATTTTTAACGTATTGACAACGTAAGCGATTTGATGTATAATGTAAGCGAGTAGGAGGTGTTTTTATGGCTACAACAAGTGTCACCATTCGCATGGACGAAGATTTAAAAAAGCAAGCCGAAATATTATTTAACGAGATAGGAATGAACATGACCACAGCTTTCACGGTTTTTGCAAAAGCCGCCGTCAGGCAGCAAAAGATTCCTTTTGAGCTTGAAGCAGACCCATTTTATTCGGAGGTGAATATGGAGCGGCTGCGCAAAGCTGTTGATGGTCTTAATGCCGGAAAGTGGACAGAGCATGAATTAATTGAGGTTAGCGACGATGATTAAAGCATGGTTTGATACAGCATGGGAGGAATATCTTTATTGGCAGAAACAAGATAAGAAGACGCTTAAAAAGATAAACGAGCTTCTCAAAGATATTGACAGAAACGGCTATGCCGGTATCGGAAAGCCTGAGATGCTGAAGGGTAATTTATCCGGTTTTTGCAGCAGACAAATTGATGAAAAGAATCGTTTTGTTTATCGTATTGCAGAAAACAGAATCGAAATAGCTCAATGCGGCTCTCATTACAGGGATAAATAAAATTATGGGCGGCACTGCGCTTGCCGCCCTCATCTTCGTACCAAAATCTAATAAATTTTAGCGTCAATTAATTTCCACAATCGTTATATTCTCCGCAGCCACGCTGACTTCCGAGAGCAGCGTGCTTTTTATTGCCGCCGCGCCCGCCGCGTCAAGCCCGTCGGTCTTAACGATAATATTCACGCCTCGGTCGGAGATGTAAACAAGCGCATCTGCGAAACCTTGCGCCTTAAGCAGATTTTCCACTCTTGTTTCGCTTTCTATGTTGTTGCTGAGCCGTTCGGCGTTTCGCGCCATAACCTCAAGCGCTTCGCCTCTCGCGTCGCCGCCGCTGAACATCGCTTCAAGAAACTCTTTCGCTTCATCGCGGCTTTCCTGCAAATCCATGCGCGCCTGCGTAAAATACGCACGGACTTCGTCAGATATATTAGGCGAGTTGCTCATTGAAACAAAAGCCGCATCGCCGTAATATACGCCGCGCACCTCCTCGTTTTCAGGCAGAATCAGGTTCTCGGGGGTATTCGCGGTGCTCGCGTAAATATAGTTGACATAAATCGCCACACCGAGCAGAAGCGTCAGCCCCGTGACAATGATTTGCTTTTTCCCGATAATCGCGTTGATTCGGGGACGTTTTAATTTGCGTAAAATTTTCGGTTTTCTCATGTCGGTTCTCCTTAATTGTGCAATGTTCGTTAGTATACCACGCTTACTCTCGCTGTGCTGATTCCGAGAGCTTTTGACACGGTTTCAACCACCTTTTGTTTTATAAACACATCATCGCCACCCCCGCAGACTACCGCCACCCCGCGCACCTGCCCGTTACCGTCAAGCGTCACCATGACCTTCACGCTGCCGACTCCGCTGATTTCTGAAATGATTTCTTCCAGCCGTTCTTCAAGCTGCTGCGTACAGGTGCTGTCGCTGAGCGTGATTCCCGCATCACCTGCCCTTTCTCTGCCCCCGCCGAAGCTGAACAGCTCCGAAAATAAAATCAACAGAATCAGCGCGAACCCGGCTGCGATGATGATTTTTACTGCCTTATCGCTTTTTAAGAGCGAAGATATACTTTTTATTTCTTTTTTCATTTGCTTTACCTTTGTTTTCGCTCTGTCATGAGCGAGGTGGCGGAATTGTCTAATCAAGCCGGGGTATTGCCCATTCCGGAATCGGCGGTATAGCGCGCTCCGGCTCGGTGTCTGCTTCAATCGTTACTTTTATTCCTCTGCCTGCTTCCCGCTCCGTCAGCGCCGAAGCCCGCGTGAAATCCGCTTCCGGCGGCAGAACAAGCCGTATTTCATTAATAGATATGCTGTACAAACCTGAAATATTAACAATTACGTAAATTTTAGACGGATATATTTCTTCTTTTTCGAGAATCTCACGCACCCGCGCAGACAGCTCTTCCGCAACCGCCCGCTTCCTTGCGCTTGTCACCTGCTCAGAAAAGTCGATGAAACCTGCTTCCGAGCCGAATTCTACGCCTGTGAACTCATCAAAATTTATATCAGCGCCCGAAACTAACGAAATTACAGCGGTAATAAAAAAGCAGGAAATCAAAAAGCTGATTTGCTTTTTAAAATTATTCTCAGGCACGAGCATACGGAACAAGGCGGTCGCCGCCGCTACGAAGCAGATGTTCAATAAGATTGCTCTGATTTTAACCACCCCCGCCGTTCCAAATCATCAGCATTAATCCCACCGAAATCACCACAATCAGCACAAAGCAGAACAACAGCGCGAAAATTATACTCATGACGCTTTCGCCGCTTTTGAGGAGCGAGGACAATTGCGTAAGCCCGAAAACCGCACTGATTGCCGCCGCCAATGAAAGCGCAAGCTTATGCACGAAAACAGAAATCAGCGCAGGTGCGATTATTGCGATTCCCGCGATAATGCCGAAAGTCCCTGTACTGTTGCGAAGCACGTTTACGCTTCCGCGCACAGCAGAAAGCGCGTCACTGACCGCACCGCCGACGAACGGCACAGAACTCGACACTGTAAACTTCGCGGCGCGCAAAGCTACGCTGTCTGCCGAAGTGCTGACGAAGCTTTGAAGCGATAAAAGCCCTGTGAACACCGCTACAAGCAGCCCCAAAGTCCAAATCACGGCTTTTTGGACTGTCTGTGCGAGAGCTTCAATTTTGAGTCCGGGCGTAACCGCACCTGCCGCCGAAACACCGAGGATACAGCTCGCAAGCGGCGTGAGAACCATTGAGGTTATATAGGTGAATACCTGTCCGGCTGTAATGACCGAAACACTGAAAACAGATGCCGTTGTGAGCTGCCCCGAGATTGCCATAATTCCCGCAAACACAGGCACAAACGTGAGCAAGAAAATTCCGCCCGAGTGAAGCGCGGCTGCTGCGCGGATAATAATATCCGAAATATACATTATCATCAGCCCCGCACCCGCGAGCACACCTACGATTCCGAATGCGTCGGAAGCCCGCCCGGTGTTTCCCGTTTTACCGGAATCCGCGCCGTCACGCAGGGTTTCTACCACCGCGCAAAGCAGAATAACTCCTGTTAAAGCCGCGAGCATACGCAGCGGTCGGGTAAGTTCATGCATGAGAATGTCCCATGTTCCGCGTATAACAGAAAACGGCGACAGCCCGAGCGCGCCTGCGTTATCGGGGGTTATTTCACTTTCTTGCAGAAAATGCCGCGCCTCCTCGGTTAAAGCGTCAATAAGCTCATACTGCCCGAAGTTTTCTTCGATTAAAAGTCTTATCATGTTATCAGTCCCGTTATCAGTTCCACCAAGCTGTTAAATAAGGGCAGCGACAGTATTACAACCGCGATTTTCCCCGCAAGTTCAAGTTTGCCCGCGATTGCGGTTTCGCCCGCGTCTTTGCAGGCGTCTGTCGCAAGCTGAGTTAAGTAGCAGACAGCTAAGCCTTTAAGCAGGGTTTGTCCGTAGATATTATTCATGTTTGCCGCTGTCATCAAGTTATTCACGGTGTCTAAGGCGGGGCGCATGGCAACAATCACGGTTATTAAAATTATTATTCCGGCAAGAAGCGGTATATAAAGCCCGAACTCACGGTTATACTGCCGCAGAATAATTGAAAGCACCGCCGCGACAAGCCCGAGACCGACTAAAGCTGTTATGTTCATATTTTCATTAAGTCCTTTTCCCCCCATCCGTCTCTACCACAACCCGAAAACGTTCTTAATTGTATCGAACAAAAGCGCGATTTCGTTTATAATCATCATCAGCACAACGATTAATCCCGCTATATTCGTCATCATCGCCTGCTCCGGTCTGTCCGACTGCTTTAAAAGCTGACCCATGACAGCGACTATAATGCCGATTGCGGCTATTTTAAAGATTAAATCTATTTCCATGTTTAAGCCGCACTCCTTATACTGTAATCCATTTAAGAAATGGATTACACTACTATAATCGCAAGCCCCAGCCCCGCCAAAATCCCAACCGAGCGGTACATTGCGCTTTTACGCGCTGCTGCGTCCGACGCTTCGGCAAGGCGGGAGGCGAGCAGTTCCTTATTTAATTCCAGCATCGCAATCTGCCCCGCTGTATCGCTGCTGCCGAGCGAGTTGCCGATTGACAGCAGAATCTCCCGTTCTTCTTTGAGCGCGGGGAATTCATCTGCGGCGGCGTTCCATGCCTCGCGTTTATTTATATCTGCATTTTCAAGAACCGCACCGAGAAACAGCCCGCCGTTTAAAGTCTCGAACAATTCCCCGAGCGGAAGCGCACGATAACGGATTTGCACCGCCATGTTTTCGAGAAGCTGTATAATTTCCGCGAGCAGAATCTCGCGTTTTTTAAGCTCCGCCGAACGGTATAAACCGATTGCCGTACCCGCGAGCAGACAGAATACTGCTAAAGCCAATCTCATTTTTCAAGTCCTTCTTCCCCTTTTCAAATAACCCCTGTAATTTTCCGATATTAATTCCCGTTCCGAGGAGCGCAATATAATTTACCTGCCTGATTACGCCCGAAAGCGCACAAGAGCGCAAAGCTTCTTCCAAACTCCCGCAGTGCGCGGTCATAATCACGCTGACCCCCGAGTTCAGGCACTGCGCGATTTCTTTGCCGTCACCGGCGACCTCATCGCAGATTATATAATCCGGCGACAAAGCGCGCAGAGCCGTTATAAAGCCCTGTTTCTTCGGGAAGCCGTCGAGCGTGTCTATGTTCGCACCTTTTACACAAATTTCACTGCGCTCATCTATAACAGCGGTTTTGAAGCCGTTTTCCGACAGATTTCGTGCAAAATCACGCAAAACCGTGGTTTTCGCGCTGAGCGGCTTGCCGATAATCAACAGACTTTTTAAATCAGCGGGATTAAGGCGATTGAAAAGCTCATCCGAGCACCCGGGAAATTCCCGCGCTATACGCAGGTTGATTGAAGTTATGCCGCGGATTGCGGTGATATTATTCTCGCCGCCGTCTGAAACAGCAGTCCCGCAAAAGCCTGCCCTATGCCTGCCCGCGAGCGTAATGAAGCCCTGCGAAAGCTGCCGCGCATAGCTGTGAAGCGAATAATCGCAGAACAGCTCGATTAAATTATTTAAATCTTCGGGCGTTACGATTGCATTTATAAGCTGCCTTTTACCGCCATATTCAACGGCGATTGCTTGTCCGGCGCGCAGGCGGATTTCCCGCGCTGTTTGTTTAATCTGCGGGGGAAGCCCGAGAAGCTTATCTTTATATTTGGGTAAAAAATCGACAGCTTGTTCGTACTCGTTCCGCGGTTTTTTTATAGCTGTAATCATGGTTAATCTTATGCCGCCAAGCAAAAAAAAAGAACCGCTCTTACAGCGGTTCTTTCGTGTGGTTTTCAGTGCGGCGGGGACGCTGCCGCAACAGCGCCATCCCTATAATATCAGTCATAGTAATAATAGTAATCATTTTCATGCTGCTCTGTCCGATGCGCCGCCTCAATGCTCTGCGCTAAGGAGAACAGCTCCTCCGCTACTGTGTTGTATGCGGGCGGAATCACGAAATGCCCTCCGAACCTGCCGAACTGAAAGCTAAGGGTGTATCCTTCGCCGCTTACAATATGCACGGGCTGCATGACATTAATTAAAATGTTCGTGAGTTCGGCGATTTTTTCGTCTTCATACCACATATCTATATTCTGCGCGCCCCACCACCCAAACGTTGAGGTCTCAGCACTTGCGCCGATGTAATCTGCCTTAATGATTGCTATATTCCACAGTTTCAGGTTTTCGCCGAACTCGCCCGACAAATCAAATCCCTGCCGCTCAAGCTCTGCAATCAAGTTCGTATAATGCGGCAGCACATAAACGTTCAGTCCTGTGGTATCCTGTCTGTAGAGTCTCATGTCGTTCGGGAAAATCTGCGCCATCTCGTCAAAACTCAAATATAACATTCCCGCGATTCTTCCGGCAGAGCGGAATCTTTGGTCGAATGTTTCTGCAAGGTAGTCGATTTTGAACGCTTCGTAAAGCCGCATTACATCTGCTCCTTCAGAGGAAGCTCTTTCTCCCGTTAAGGATGCAAATACCGCTTCGGCTTCTACGATTTCTTTGCTTGCGAGCCAATTATCGATTGAATTAATCTGTGTAATTTTATAATCATCGCTCACAATAAGCGGCAGCAATCTTTCGATTTGCATGAATGACATGCGGATGTTTCTCGTGACCGTGTCGCCGTTTTTAAGGATATACGTAACCGGCTGCTGGCGTCTGAACATATCGCTTTGCCAGGAAGGCGCACCGGAAGGCACGGGCGCGAAATAATAATCTGTGTTGTAGTTATGCGGGTTCTCGTTGCTCTCGATGTGCAGCTGACGGATAAGCTCTACTGCCGCTTTATCAGTAAATTCAACGAGTTCCATGTCCCCGCCGAAGCCATGAAACCAACCGCTGCGGAAATTCCCGAACTGATGGCTGTCTAAGAACTGTACATCAATATGCACACTCTCTATATCGTCCATTGACGGCACATATCTACCGATTCCGAAACCGTCGGCGGCGAGCAGTAAATTAGAAATTACTATTGAGCCGGCAAGCATACAGGCGTATTTTATTCCCGCGCTGCCCATTTTCTTAAAACCGCGCTTCGCCGAAACGTCAAGCACAAGGAACGCAATCGCCGTACACATCACAAGCCCGAATACGAATCCCGTGCCGAAACCGCTGTAGCTGTTTGCGTTTATCATAAAAAAGAGCGCGGTTATGCAAAAGATTATAAGCGCAAGTATAATTTCCAGCGCACCCTTAAAAACAAACGACAGCCCTGTCTTTTCCGCGCCGCGCCGCTTCGCGAGATAATACGCGCCTGTTAAAAACC
>JAITFV010000008.1 GCA_031281115.1 Oscillospiraceae bacterium
ATCGTCAAAACTTACGAAGTTTCTTTGCGCCTTCGGGCATTTCGGGCTGATGTAGTATGAACATACATACAGAATTTGCTGCAAGAACTACCACTGCTAATGCAAGAGCAGCACCTGATTTGCTTGCAAATTGGTTTAATGTGTTGATAACCTTTTTCATTTTTTCGTCCTCCTAAGACTTTTTATTTTTCTTTAGTATAACACATAAAAAACGTCTGTGCGGCGATATGTTGAAATTACCCCTTATAATGTTGAAATTACCCGCAGACGGCATTCGGCACACCCGTGAAAAGCGCATTACAAAGGGAAAAAGAGCCTGTTACGGCTCTTTTTCAAAATTATCGCGATTTTATCCCGTATAAAACGAAGTCGGCGGTGAAAACGCTTTTTTCTAAGTCAAGGCTGATGTCTAAGTCGCTGTTGTATTTTTTCAGAACCATTGACACGCTGTTAAGACCGATTCCGTGTTCGCGCGTATTGTTTTTCGTAGTCAGTGGCTTTTCGGCTTTGAAACTTAGCGGCTCACCGTCATAAGCGTTAGAAACAAGAATATACAGATTTCCTTTGTCATAAGTCATGTTAATGTTAATAAAACGCTTGCCTTTCTCAATTTTCAGAGAAGCCTCAATCGCATTATCAAGCAAGTTGCCGAGGATAACACACACGTCCTCCGAGGCGATTGTGAGGTTTGGCGGAATTTTCAAGCTCGTTCTGCAACCGATACTATGTGTTTCAGCAAGGTTTAGCTTATAATTTATAATTGCGTCTATCGTGAAATTATTCGTGTTTACAATTTTACTGTCATCTGCCTGTTTAAGCAGGTTGTTAATATGCGTTTTGGCTTCATCGTTTTTATCCTCGTCTAAAAACGATTTCAATGCGATGATATGATTTTTAAGGTCGTGCTTTAACGCCTTAACTGCTTCGGCATACTCAATCTGTGCCTTTGAATGCTCTGTGTAGTAACCGACCTGTTCTGCAAGAATCTGATTTTTCGCTTTCACTGCAAAGCTGTTTTCAAGATAATCATATAAAAAGAAAGCAACAATATTCATAACCAGAACCGACACAACAATAAAGATTAAACGCACTACATCATGATTTTCAATATTAACACTAAACACATGATAGAGAATGATTATGGAACACACCGGCGTCGTCAAAATTGCTAACCAAGACCCGAACGGCGACCTCTGCTGCTCACGTCGTTTGATAATTTTTGCAGCTGCGATTACACCTATAAAGAAGACGATTCTTGACAGGATTATCATTAAAAGAGTATAGATGTTGCTCTGCTCAATGACATCAATGCTTAAATCTGTGAAAAGGATAACTGCATAAGCCAACAGCAACTCGGCTATTACACCTAAAACTATAACAATTGATATAGCCGTGAACTTTTGTTTGAAACGGCTTTGATAAAACAAGGTTGTCAAAAACAACAGCCCGACATTGCTCAGTAAAGTAATCGTAGGGTCGTTAAATAGGATATACACAAGGATTGCCGCAACGTAATAAAATGCGTACGGCAAGAATATTATCTTACCTACTTTATTTTGTTTGTGAAAAAAATGTGAGTTGAAAATCCAAATTATTGTTATATAAAATACATTGGTGACAAAAACTAAAACGTCAAATAACCTTTCACTAATCAAGATTAGCCCCCTCCCTTCAAGTGTGCCTTATACTGGCTGTTTACAGATTTCTGATACTGCTCGCTAACACTTAACTTAACACCGTTCCTTAATACGACTTCGTGCGGAAATACCGTTTCGGCATAGTCAATGTTTACTAAAAGCGATTTGTGAATCCGAATAAAGTTCCCGTGCGTTATTTTTTCGGATACATCATCTAATTTCATGTACGTTTTGTATGTTTTATCGGACGTGTATATGTTGATAACCCTGTTCGCACTCTCAAAATACATGATTTCTGACAACCGCAGCTTAATATTTACCCTGTTATCAATAAATTCAAAAAAGTCATTTGATTTAGCTATTTTCTCACAGACTTTCATAAATATTCGCTTGAACTCGGCTTTATCAATCGGTTTCTTGATAAAATTGTAGGGCTGCACGTCGAATAATTCACGGTAGTAACCCTCGTGGCTTGAAACGTATATGAGCAAGGTGGTTTCATCCTTATAAACCTCACGTAGCCATTTTCCTGCCTCAACACCATTCATTTCGTCCATCTCAATATCCATGTAAATAACATCAAAAGTAGCTCCGCCTTCAACGTGTGAACGGAATTCTTTCCCCGAGTTAAATACTTCGGTTTCGATTTTATGGTTCAATAACTTGGAGAGTTTTATCAAATATTTTTCGATTTGAGACGAGAATGCTTTCTCATCATCACAAATAGCAATTTTCAACATGGTACTATATCCTTAATATATTTCTACCCCTGTATATTTAATAGTATACACTACTTCGACATATTTTTCAAGCGATTTCTGAAAATTATGACAAAGAATTCTGACCTCACAACCCATACTTCCCCTTAATATA
>JAITFV010000041.1 GCA_031281115.1 Oscillospiraceae bacterium
ACGGTTCTTGACGCTTCGGAAATAAGCGCAGTAACTTCAAAATGCGACTTTGTTTTTTGTGCCGTGGATATGAAAAAAGACGAAATTCGCGCACTTGAAGAGGCGTATGCTAAGGCGGAATGTCCCGTGATTTCTAACAATTCTGCGCACCGATGGACTCCCGATGTGCCGATGATTATTCCTGAAATTAATCCGGAACACGCCGAAATCATAGAATCACAGCGAAAACGCATAGGCACGAAAAGCGGTTTCATCGCTGTAAAAAGCAACTGCTCTATTCAAAGCTATGTTCCCGCCCTGCACCCGCTTTTGAAATTCGGCGTGAAAGATGTACTTGCTTGCACTTATCAAGCTGTTTCGGGCGCGAGCAAAACGCTTGAGGATTGGGAAGAGATGCAGGATAATGTAATCCCTTTTATCGGCGGCGAAGAAGAAAAATCAGAACAAGAACCTCTTAAAGTTTGGGGTAAAGTCGAAAACGGCGAAATTAAAAACGCCGGGGGAATTAATATTACCGCGCAGTGCGTCCGTGTTCCTGTTTCAGACGGGCATATGGCGGCAGTCTATGTGCGGTTTGAGGATAAACCGAGCAAAGAAGGAATCATCAAAGCTTGGAATAATTTCAGCGGGCTGTCAGAATCACTACCGTCTGCGCCTGAAAAATTTCTCACATACTTTGAGGAAGAAAACTATCCGCAAACGAAGCTGCACCGCGAACTTTATAACGGCATGGGAGTTGCTGTCGGGCGGCTGCGCGGGGACTCGCAGTATGATTATAAATTTATCGGGCTTTCGCACAATACGCTTCGGGGCGCGGCGGGCGGCGCAGTGCTGACGGCAGAGCTGCTGAAAAGTAAAGGATATTTGGGGTGAGAATATTGATTATTGCCCCGACACATTATATATCGCTTAATTAAAAAAGGAGCAAAATTATGAACAATCCAATCTACACCGGCTCGGGCGTAGCTTTAGTCACCCCGATGAATGCCGACGGAAGTATAAATTATCCGCTGTTCGGCGAGTTAATCGAGCGGCAGATTAAAGGCGGGACGCGGGGTTTAATTATCTGCGGCACCACGGGCGAAGCGAGCACCATGACTGACGAAGAACATATCGAATGTATTCGCTTTTCTGTTGAAAAATCAGCAAAGCGCATCCCTGTCATCGCCGGTACGGGCAGCAATGACACCGCATACATGGTCGATTTGTCCGTGAAAGCCGAAAAAGCAGGCGCGAACGCTTTGTTGCTTATGCCGCCTTATTATAACAAAACTTCGCAGAGAGGTTTGGTTCGGCACTTCGGCGCAGTTGCAGACAAGGTGAAAATCCCGATAATGCTGTATAATATCCCCTCGCGAACAGGCATGAAAATAGAACTTTCTACTTTTAAAACGCTCGCCGAATATCCGAATGTAAAAGCGGTTAAGGAGTCGGGCGGCGATGTTGCCTATTTCTCCGCGTTAATCCGTGAAAGCGGATTAGATGTTTACAGCGGTGATGACTACATGAACGTACCAGCGATGGCGCTCGGCGCAATCGGCACAGTTTCGGTTATGGCGAATGTTGTTCCTGAAGCTGCGAGTAAAATAAGCGCACTCTGCCTTGAAAATAACTTTGCGGAAGCAGGGCGGCTTCAACAGAAATACTCGCGTTTTATGTACACAGAGGGGTTATTCATGGACGTGAGCCCTATTCCGGTAAAGCACGTAATGCGGCTTCTCGGTATAAATGTGGGAAGCACGAGGCTGCCGCTCTGCGACATGGAAGAGGATAAAGTTGCACTGTTAAAGGCAGAAATGGAAAAGATAGGATTGTTGTAAACAATGACAAAAACAGCAAAAATTGCACTAAGCGGCGCGTGCGGGAGAATGGGGCGCGTGATTGCGGCTCTTGTTGCGGAGCGCGGTGACTGCGAAATAAGCGCGGGAATTGACTGCCGTTGCGAGAAGTATGCCGAGTTTGAAATGTATTACAAGATTACAGAGCTTGAAACGAAACCCGATGTGGTTTTGGATTTTTCGCATCCGTCCTCACTTAGTGATACGCTGGCGTTTTGTAAAAAGAACAGCGTTCCTGTCGTAATCGCGACCACAGGTTACTCGGCGGAGGAAGTCGATGCGATTAAGTCTGCGGCGGTGCAGATTCCTGTCTTTTTTACCGGAAATATGTCGCTGGGGATTAATCTGCTTGCGGATTTAGCGCGGCGCACGGCACGGGTACTGGGGAACCGGTACGATATGGAGATTATCGAAAAGCACCACAACCGCAAGGTAGACGCGCCCTCCGGGACAGCGTTCATGCTTGCTGATGCGCTCAATGAAGAACGCGGAAACACCTTGAAATACGTTTACGGGCGCAGCGGTTCTCACAAACCCCGGACCGGGAACGAGCTTGGGATTCATGCGGTTCGCGGCGGAACGGTTGTGGGTGAGCATGAAGTTATTTTCGCGGGACACGATGAAATTATTTCATTGTCGCATTCTGCATTGTCGCGGGAGGTTTTTGCGAACGGCGCGATTAATGCCGCTCTTTATCTTGCAAAACAGGAAAAAGGACTTTACAGCATGACGGACTTATTGGCAACTGTGTAGGGCGTGATGCTCCCGGCATACTCTTACACAGTAAAATAATTCGGCGCGACGAGGCGGCGCGTCCCACAACAGGAGGAAAATTATGGCTACTCAAGTTATTACAACCCCGGGCGTTTCCATTGTTACATTTAATAACGTGGCAATTTCGCACCAGAACACATTTATCTGCGAAGTGTTCGAGAATTCCGCGGAGGCGGGTATAAATATTGATATGATTTCGCAGGCTCCCGCCGCTTCGGAAAAAATCAGCTTCGGTTTTACTTTTTCCGATGAGGATATGCCAAAATTGATTTCAATTATTAACCGTATATCAAGAAATCTTACGCCTATGATTAACGTGGGTAATATTAAGGTTACGATTAAATCGGACGAGATGGTCGGCAATACGGGCTTCGCTTCACGCGTGATGACTGTTCTGCGCGATATGGACTGCCTGCCGCTGTTAGTTACTACGGGGCTTGATGAGATTTCACTGCTTGTTTACGAGAGCGAGAGTACGGATTTGGAAAAAAAGCTGAAGGAAGTTTTCAATTAATTAATAATAAATAAGGGATAATGAATGATTATCGCGAAGCGATACAAAAATTATTAACTGTTAATTATTCATTATTAATTGTAAAATGGTTCAAGACATGACAAAGGGCAGGCTTCTGCCTATTATAATAAGGTTCACGATTCCGCTCCTGCTCGGGACAATCTTTCAGCAGTTTTACAATATGGCAGATGCTATAATAGTAGGGCGGTTTATCGGCCCTGATGCGCTTGCGGCAGTCGGGACGACAGGAGCCTTGAATTTTCTTGTAATCGGCTTCATCATCGGGTTGTGCAGTGGGTTTTGCATACCGGTATCGCAGCGGTTCGGGGCAGGCGATGTAACAGAAATGCGGCGTTTCGCGGCGAACGCCGTTTATCTTTGTGCTTTTTTCGCGGTACTGCTGACGACGCTCACCATGCTTTTCACGCGGCAGTTGCTGCAGCTGATGGATGTTCCCGAAGAAATTATTAACATGTCCTACTCGTATATAATTTTCATCTTCGGCGGAATCCCGGTAGCAATTTCATATAATATTCAAGCCTGCCTGCTCCGCGCCCTCGGCGACAGCAGGACACCGCTGTATTTTCTTGCACTTTCTTCGCTTATAAATATAGGACTTAACCTGCTTTTCGTGATTGCGCTCGGCTTGCATGACGTGCGATATATAGGGCTTGGAACTGTAATAGCGCAGTCTGTTTCGGCGATTTTGTGTTTTATTTATATCAGGCGCAGTTATCCGATTTTACGGTTCACGAAAGAAGAAAAGAAATTCTCCGGAAAACACGCGAAGAAGCTGCTGTCAATGGGTGTGCCTATGGGTCTGCAATTTTCGATTACCGCGCTCGGCTCGCTGATTCTGCAGAAAGCAATTAACGGGCTGGGGACGGTTGCGATTGCTTCGCTTACAACAGGCAACCGGATTTCGCTACTCTTGTTTATGCCGATGGAAACTATTGGACTGACGATGGCAACTTTCTGCGGGCAGAACCTTGGCGCAAAAAAGCTTGCGCGCATACGCAAAGGAATTCGTATTTCGATGCTTATTCAAATGATTTACAGCGTTTTTGTTGCAGGATTAATCGCGTGGTTCATCGGTCGTGCGCTTGCTACGGTGTTTGTAGGTGCGGCAGAAACGGAGATTATACAAAACGTCGGATTTCAGCTGCGGGTGATGGCTCTGTCTTTCTTTACAATCGGAGTCCTCTTTGTTTTCCGCAATTCCGTGCAAGGGCTCGGATATAGTTTTATGGCGATGTCGGCTGGGGTTTGCGAACTGGCGGCGCGGATTTTCGTAGCGTTTTTCTTAGTTGAAAGATTCGGATTCCACGGGGCGGTTTTTGCGGGACCGCTGTCGTGGGTGCTCGCGGATGCGGTTCTGATTCCTGCATATTTTATAATTATGAAGCGATTAAAACGGAAAATTGAAAAACCGGAAACATAGAAACAGCGGGGTCTTTACTAAAACCCCGCCTTTTCTTTTACAGTCAGCACAACCAATATTATTCTTCGTCGGTCTCGTCTTCGTCGGTTTCGTCTTCGTCAGTTTCGTCTTCGTCAGTTTCATCTTCGTCGGTCTCGTCTTCGTCAGTTTCATCTTCATCGATTTCGTCTTCATCGATTTCGTCATGAACTTCATCCGTTCCGTTCTCATCACCGACATCATCAATCGGCGGAATTTCAACAAACGGCTCGGGTTCGTCTTTGCAGCCCACCAAAAATACGCTCAGGGAAAGTGCGAGAATCGTGATAAGTAATAATGCTTTTTTCATGTTGATTTACCTCCATTAATTTGAATGAATTTTTAATTTTCAAGAAGCGTTTTCGCTTCTATGATTTTATTATATTCGAGTAAAACCCGCATGTCAAGCGAATATCCGGATTGTAACCGCGGCGTTTCCAAACTGTAATAAAACCCTCCGTTTTGTAATCGGGCTGTAATTTTTTGAAACCGATTTGTAATTTTAAGAAATATTTGTAAAAACTATTGACAACACGGAATCATTATGATATCATTAATATATCATATTGATTTGAGGAGGAAATACAATGGAAAACAAGAAAGTTGTAAATGTGGAAAAGCTCGCGAAAGCGGCAAGCGGCATGGCGGTTTTAATACTTAACATACTGCTGACGATTGCAGCTGTCGCCGGGTGTGTTGCAGGCGGGTTAATGCTTGAAGACGGCGAAAGCTCAGGTTTGGTTTTACTAATCGTAGGTATAATCTATCTCTGTCTAATCTGCCCGTTTCTATTCGGGGGACTGCGGGTTTTAAAGCCTAATGAGGCTCTTGTGCTCACGCTTTTCGGTAAGTATTACGGGACATTAAAAGGCGATGGCTTCTTTTTTGTGAATCCGTTTGTAAGTGCGGTGAATCCTGCATTTAATACGACCACAGCCACAACTACAGAGAAAATGGCAGCTCCCGGAATCGGGGTTGCTGTCGGCACTGCGAACATAAATTCGCTGATGATTAATAAAAAAATCTCGCTTAAAAGCATGACGCTTTCAAACGAGCAGCAAAAAATCAACGACCTGCTCGGTAATCCTGTAATCATCGGCATTAACGTAATCTGGCGCGTGATGAATACCGCGAAAGCTGTTTTCAGCGTGGATAATTACAAAGAATACCTGTCAATCCAGTGCGATAGCGCACTTCGTAATATTATCCGGCTTTATCCCTACGATGTTTCGGACGGCGATAACGAGAAGTCCTTGCGCGGGAGCAGCCAGGAAATCGCGGATAAGCTGAAGGACGAAATCCAAGAAAAAGTAAATGTAGCGGGTTTGGAAATCATCGAAGCGAGAATCACGCACCTGTCTTATGCGCAGGAAATCGCTGCGATTATGTTGCAAAGACAGCAGGCATCCGCGATTGTGGACGCACGCAGAATGATAGTTGAGGGTGCGGTCGGCATGGTTGAAATGGCGCTTAAAAAGTTAAACGAAGAGCAAATTGTAAATCTTGACGAGGAGCGCAAAGCCGCAATGGTGAGCAATCTTTTGGTTGTGCTTTGCGGAAACAGGGATGCGCAGCCGATTGTAAACAGCGGAAGTCTTTATTAATATAATACTTTTTCCATTTCTTAAGATATAATCGTTTAAATTGAAAACTGTTCCACAGTTTCAATTTAAACGGGTTTCCGCTGCGTGAGCGCAGCGGGCGCTGTCGCAACAGCGCAAGCCCCTTTAACTTAAAAAGCGAAACG
>JAITFV010000104.1 GCA_031281115.1 Oscillospiraceae bacterium
TAAACCGGACAGTATCATATAAATCTTCATCCGTAAAGCTTACAATAGCCCTGCCTATGTTACCTTTTACCTTTGCTTCGCTGAAAGCCCTTACCATTTCATCACAAAAAGCGTACATATCGGTAACAGATACAATCCCGAAGCGCACCGACTCCGCTAAACCGAGCATTGTTCCGACGTAAACATCTTCGCCGTTCATTTTATCCTCAAAAGGGAAAATGCGAGTTTCAAGCCAGTCCTGCAATGCAAGATTCTCGCCGTAGCCGCGCAGAAGCGTCATGGGCGTGTGCGCGTGGCAGTTGTAAAACGCGCTCATAAGAAGCCTGTTCGCGCCGTCATAAACATCGCCGAAATCTTCATAAGGCTTGCTGTCGCCGATGAAGGCGATTTTTTTGTCTTTAACGCCGACATACATATTTGTGCGGATGTTAAAATTTTCGTCGATTATTGTTATGTTGTTAAATAACATTTGAGCCTCCGGCAAAGTTTTTTATTAGAGCCTTAAAATGCTCGCCGCGTTCCTCAAAATTTTTGTAAGTATTATAACTTGCGGCAGCAGGTGAGAGAATACAGCGTCGCTTGGTGACGCGCACAGCATATTGCACAGCATCTTCCATGTTTTTTGCGCGATATATGTTAATGTTGCTGTTTTTAATCTTGTCAGCGATATTATGCCCGCTATCCGGCAAGGCAATCATATTAATTATACCACAATTTTTATTTTTGTCAATAAAATCAACGAGTTCTGCGTAACAAATTCCTCTGTCCATGCCGCCGATGATTAGTGTATCGGTGTCTGGGTAAGTTTCAACCGCCAGAATCACAGCCCGCGGAATCGTGCTGATGCTGTCGTTGACGTACTCCGCGCCGTTTATTGTTCCGGCGAATTCAAGACGGTGCGGCAAGCCGTTAAAATTTTCCAAGGCAGAAATTACATCTTTTTCATTGCACCCGAGCCGCTCACAAACCTCAAGCGCAACCCTTATATTATATTGATTATGCTTACCGGGGAGGCGCGATTTGTAGGTTTTTGGTTGTTCGTATGAAAGCGCAAGCTTTTCGCTTTTTGAAATGAGCAGTTCCGGCGATTCAAGCTCATCAAGATAAATCAACAAATCCTCATTTTTCTGGTACAGAAAAATGTTTTCCTTCGCCGCGCGGTAATCCGCGAAGCTGTTGTAATGGTCTAAATGCTCTTCGTAAAGATTGAGAAATACTGCAATATCTGGCGAGGCGCGCACAAATTCAAGCTGATGACAGGACATTTCACAGATAAAAATAGTTTCCGGCGTTGCGCGGTGCTGCGTCTTCCGCGCACCGATGGGCTCAAGCGGCGGCACGCCGATGTTGCCGATTAAAGCTGCGGGTTTCCCGCAATATTTGAGGATATGATGAATGAGCGATGAAACCGTGGATTTACCCTTTGTGCCTGTAATCCCGACAATTTTATTTTTGCTGAAACGCAGAAGCAAATCGGTTTGAGAAGTGATTTTTTGTAAGATTTCACGAGGGATTTCGAGTCCTTTGAAGCTAATCCCGGGAGACTTCATAATTATATCAACTTCATCATCACAGAGTGCATCTAAGTAGTTTTCGCCGGTGTATAATTTATACGGCAAATCTTTCACGGCCTCAGGGTTTTTATCGGCAATTACTATGCTGCAAGAAAAATCTCGCAGCATAGCTAAAGTCGATTTTCCTTCCAAGCCGAAACCGAGAATTAAAACTGTTTTATTTTTGAAAAAATCATGTAATTCTGTCATTTCAACAACCTCAAAAATTCTTCGGGAACAAAATGGTTTTCGTCAAAATAGTTAAGAATGTCTTTAATTTCTTTAGTGTCAGGTTTGTGAATTTTATCTGCGTAATCGCGCAGTAGCTTAGGAGGATTTTGCCGCCTATGAAATGCTCTGTGAAGTGAAAAATTAACCTCTTTGCGGGTTCCCACGCACTCGAAAGGCTTGTCGAAATCGGGGTTTGCAAGGGCTTCAAGCAAGGGGGCGAGCTCTATATCTTCATATAGATTTTCACTGAAAATATTTACTAAAACTTCATCATCCATCCATGCAGAAAGCATGACATAAACGTAAAGGCATTTTGCACATTTACAGCACCATGTATTGGTTTTCGAACCCACGTTGCATGATTTGAAAACGTTATAATATTTTGGATAATGAAAGAATATTTCGGTAATTCGCGCTTCTGTTAAGGGGCGCAGCAAGCTGAAATATTCGGGTAAATCTGCGCTGATTTGCGCGGTATACTCACGGAAATCCCGCTCAAATTCTGCGCTTTTGCTGTACTGGTGATTAACTCCGCTGTCGCCGGCTACATTGCCCTCATTAGCACTGCTCTCGTTCGACAGCACGATGTATTTCTTCCCCGCAAGGTAAGCAAAAATAAGCGATGAAAATGCAACAATTGAAGAAAAAGGCGTGTGTCCGTTTAAGTAACCGCGCTTGTTGAGTTCAAGCAGAGCGGGGTCAATTGTGCGGTTCACTTGAATTATCTGCGAATCCGCGTAACCTGCGGCTTTTGCGCAATCAAGCGCGCTTTGAATATTGCCTGCGACATAACAAGTATTCAGCGCCGCGCCGGAAACATCTTTTTGCTCCCTAAGCAGTTCAAGCGTAACGATGCTATCCTTGCCGCCGCCTACAGGGATTAAACAGCCTGCTAATTCGCGTTTTTGCGGCGGCGGTAATTTCTCGCCCATTGCGTGAATTTGCATGAAATCATCATCGGGTTTTATATTATTTGTGTAGAAAAACTCGCCGAGACCATTTCTATACAGCTTTTTCCACCACTCAATCTGCCAATCGGAAAGCTGCCCGCAGCGCACTTCAACAACAGGCGGGCAGGCACATTTCCAGTAGCTGATAAGCTCTGCCATGCCGAGATTAAACGCGAGCAAGTCAATGTTTCCGTGAAGCGGCACATTAAATTCCCATTCCGGCTTAAAATGATATTCATCTATTGAAAAATGAAAAATGATTTTACCTTCAGAAACCTTGAAATTGCGGTAAATTAATCGCTCATGGCGGGCTCTTAGTTCAATGAATTTATTATTCATGGCGCTCCTTTAGATTTTTTTGTTGAAATTTGGCGAATAATATGTTAAAATAAGAATGATGGCTATCAGGGAGAGTAAAAATGGTTGAAACTTTAAGTGCTAAACAATTTTTATCGGAAATAAAGAAGCTGAACCTTTCGGGTAAGGACTTTCTTGAAATTATCGGAAACTCAAAAATCAGCAACGATATTTATAATGAAATAAAAGAAAGCACAGGTCTTACTTATGAGCGGCTGGTAGGGCTTTTAGAGGATTCCGCGCTGATTTCCGAGGATTTTACGCGGCTTCTGCGGGACGCGCACACGCTCGCGCATCTTCGTGTGCTTGAACGCCGCCAAAGAAGCGAACAGCGGTTAGGTCAGGCACTGGGACAAGCCGAAGAACGGCTCGAGCATCAACTGAAAGCTTCGGTAAAGGCGCAGAAATTTTTAACTGAGGCGAAAAAGAAAGCGGAAGCGGAAATGCGGCAGAAATCGCCAGCTGCGGCGATTGAAACCCCGGAGCCCGAGCCTGTACAGGAAATAACACAAAACATCGGTTTTGAACCGGAAGTAAATATATCCGAAGACGAAGGATTTTACGAGGATATTATTGATGATGAACCTGATGAAAACGAGGAAAGCGCTCATGTTACGGCTGCCTACAACAAAGGAAAAATAATTTTTTGCTGCATTTTAGCAATCATGCTTATCGGTGCGAGCTTTGGTCTGCGCTGGTTTTACACGGGTTCGTTTTTGCCGGAAAGAGAGCAGCCGACAGTTTTCGCTGTCCCGGAAACCTATCACGAACTCGCCGAAAGGCTGATGAATACAGACGATTTACCATCAGTGCGGAGTGAGCGAACGGAATACAGAGTTGCAAATGATGAAGTTTTAGCGCCGGCGACGCTGCTGCTAAACAATAAATATATTTTTAACGTGATTGGAAATGCGCTCTACATCGTCGAATATAACAACGGGAATGTGCAGAAAACTGCAGAAATTGAATACGGCAGCGAGCAGATTCGCGAGTTGTTCTTGATAAATGAAAAGCTTTTTGTTATAACCGAGAGCGAATATGAGGGTAGCTTTGAGCATGA
>JAITFV010000108.1 GCA_031281115.1 Oscillospiraceae bacterium
ACTTTACGAACCCTTTTTGCACAAGACTGCGCTGTTCCCACTCTTCTGCGAACGCGGAAATTACGGCTTTCAGCTTATCGCCGTTATGTGAGCAGTTGTCCATGCTGACAAGCGCTAAAGATTTCGCGCCGTTCACAAATCGTTCATAAATAAGGGTTGCAATCTTGCCCATATAACTGCGCGGCATTTCTGTGCCATTCTCGAAATCATAGAGAATATCGGGCGGGGTTTCCCTGTCGGAATTCAGAAGCGAATAACCTTTTTCAGTAATCGTAAAGCTGACCATTTGCAGCGAATCAGCGCGGAAAATTTCTTTTAATCGTGTGAAGTCTTCATGCTTTGAGTTTGCCTTTAAAGCTTCGGCAATCGAAGCAACAGCTTTTTTATCAACACTGCCGTCTGCCTTGAGTGTAACGAGTATAAAAAGGCTGTCGTGCGGCGTGAAAACCATGTCGATTAACTCGTAGTCGTAACCCTCGGCGGCGATTATGCCCTTGTCATACTCCCCGGATTCAACAAGCTCCTGACACACACGCGCCAAATAAGCACGGAAAATATTCCCCGCGCCGAAATGAAGCCATGCAGGGGCGAGCTTTGTTCTCCCGATAAGTTCTGCACGATTAAACGCAGGTATTTCTATACCTGCTGTGCGCCATTTATCGGCTTTTTCTGATGAAAACAACGTTTCTTCATTAAGCTGCATACTGTGCTCCTCACAGGCGCGCAATGCGCGACCCTACTGTTGTTTCTTAATTGCCTCTAAAAGCCCGTTCAGATAGCAAATTCCCATCGCCCTGTCGTATAGCCCGTAACCCGGCATAGACTTCTCGCCCCAAACCATTCTGCCGTGGTCGGGACGGAGCGGCCCGTCGAAGCCGATGTCAGCAAACGCTTTCATAATCTCGTACATATCAAGCGAGCCGTCCTCTGATAAATGCGCGGATTCGTCGAATTTTCTGTAGCCGAGATACTTTACATTGCGAACATGTGCGAAATGGATTTTGCCTTTCAGTGAACGGATAATCGCGGGAATGTCATTATCGGGATTAGAGCCGAGAGAGCCTGTACACAGCGTAATCCCGTTGCATGGCGAGTTTACAAGGTTTACGATTGCCTGCAAGTCTTCCCGGTTCTTTACAATCCGCGGCAAACCGAAAACACTCCACGCGGGGTCGTCAGGGTGAATCGCCATCTTTATATTATATTCCTCGCAGACGGGCATTATAGCTTTTAAAAAATATCCCAAATTTTCCCGCAGTTTTGTTTCGTCTACACCTTCATAAATCCCGAACAGCTCTTTATTGCGCGCCATGCGCTCAGGCTCCCAACCCGGCAGAAGAAAGTCGCCGCGCTTGTTTTCAAGCGATTCTAACATCTGCGCAAAGTCCATGCTTTCGACAATATCGCCGTCATAAGAAAGTACAGTTGAACCGTCGGGGCGCGGCTTCGCGAGGTCGGAGCGTGTCCAGTCGAAAACAGGCATGAAATTGTAGCAGACTAAGTTTATACCCTCTTCGCCAAGGACTTTAAGGGTTTTGATGTAATTCTCTATGTACATAGCGCGGTCAGGCGTACCTGCTTTGATTGCGTCGTGGATATTCACGCTTTCAATGCCCGAGATTTCAAGCCCTGCGCGTTCTGCCCGTTCTTTCACTGCGCGAACCGCACCGGCTTCCCAAACTTCGCCGGGCAGCGTATTATAGAGGGTGGTAATTACGCCGACACAAGCGGGAATTTGCCGGATTTGCTCGGGGGTAACGGTGTCGAATTTTTCACCGAACCAGCGGAAGGTAAATTTCATATAAAATACTCCTTCGCGTTATAATAACAAATATTCTTAACGATTTCCTCAAGCTTGTCAAAATCTGCGGGATACTCGCCGTTTTCCACCCAGCTGCCGATTAAATTACAAAGAATCCTGCGGAAATATTCATGTCTTGTGTAAGACAGAAAACTCCGCGAGTCGGTCAGCATACCCGCAAAAGTGCCGAGTATGCCGTTGTTCGCGAGCGCGCGCAATTGCGCTTCCATGCCGTCTTTATGGTCGTTGAACCACCAGGCTGCACCGGGCTGCACCTTTCCTTTTTCTTCATGACCGCTGAAAGAGCCGGCGATTGCCGCGATTAAATCGTTGTCCTTCGGGTTGAGGTTGAAAAGGATTGTGCGGGGGAGAGAAGCCGTAACTTCAAGGCGGTCTAAGAAACGCAGCAGAGCCGTCGAATAATCGCTGCCCGCTATACAGTCATAGCCGCAATCTGTGCCGAGGAGCGCGGTCATGGTGGTGTTTACGCCGCGTGCGGTTCCCATATGCAGCTGCATGGTCCAGCCGAGCTCATTGTATTTTTTCACGAGGTCTACCTGCATTTCCGTCTTGAAGCCGCAGATTTCCTCATATGTCAGCGCTTCTTCGTCTAAAGCTTTGCGGATTATTATATCAAGGATTTTATCGTCTTCGCTGTGATAAACAGGCGGGTCGAGCGCGTGGTCAGCTATGGTGCAGCCGTGAGCCGCGAAGAAGTCGGCGCGGCAGAAAACAGCTTCTTTCAAGCTTTCATAATCGCTGATTTCAACGCCTGTCAGCTCAGACAGCGTGTTTATATAACCCGTCCAGCCCGGATTTTCGATTGAGAGTAAATCGGTCGGGCGGAAAGTCGGCTTCACTGCAGTTTTCAAGCCGCTGTTTTTGACAAGCTCGTGAAACTCAAGCGAGTCTGCGGGGTTGTCGGATGTGCAGAGCATTTCGACATTGAACATTTTAAACACATCGCTGACTTTAAGCCCCTTTTCAAGAACCTTACTGCAATGTTTCCAAACTTTGGCGGCAGTTTTCGACGAGAGAGGAATGTCGCAGCCGAAGACGCGCCGGAGCTCGAGGTGAGTCCAGTGGTAAAGCGGGTTGCCTATGCAGTTTTCGATTACACCCGCCCACTTCCCGAATTTTTCAAAGTCGTCTGCGCCGCCCGTTATGTATTCTTCCTCTACGCCGTAGGCGCGCATCACCCGCCACTTGTAATGGTCGGCGGCGAGCCAAAGCTCGGTAAGGCTTTCAAATTGCTTATCCTCGGCGATTTCACGCGGGTCAAGGTGACAATGCCAATCAATGATTGGCAAGTCTTTTACCGCGCTGTAAAGCTGTTCTGCCGTTTTTGTCTGTAATAAGAAACTGTCGTCCATAAATTTTTTCATTGATTTTCCCCCGCGTTATATTATTTATTTTATTTTACCATGACTCAGCAAAAAACGCAAGGGCAAAAAACGCAATACGGCATAAAATAAATTAAAACAAAAGAAAGGAACTTTTTCAATGAATAACTTTCTGTTCCTCGGCGGTGATATGCGCTCTGTTTATGCCGCGAAGCGGCTAAGCGAGCACTATGACTGCTTTCTCTACGGCTTCACCGGCGAACTTCAAGCTGTCCCTGCGGATATTCCTGTTCTGCGCGAAATAACAAAATTTAAAAGTCTTGTGCTTCCTCTCCCCTCAAGCAGAGACGGGATTCATATAAACGCACCTTTTCATAAGGAACAGATTCCTATCAGTATAATCCCGCAAGCTGTCGAGGCGAGCGGTATTGTTTATTGCGGGAAAGTTTTTATTGAAATAAAAAAAATCTGCGAGCAAAATAATTTGGAGCTCGTAGATTATTTTGAGAGAGAAGAACTTATAATTAAAAATGCTGTTCCGACTTCTGAGGGCTGCATTGAAATAATCATGCGCGAGCAGGGTTCGACGATTTTCGGCTCACAAGTACTTTTAACGGGCTTCGGAAGAGTCTCGAAGGTAGTTGCAAAACATTTAACTGCACTCGGCGCGGAAGTGACCGTTACGGCGCGGAAGTATTCCGACCTTGCATGGGCTGAAATCGAAGGGTGCAGAACTGTGCATTTATCGAAGCTTGACGATATGCTCGGAAAGTTCGACATTGTTGTAAACTCTGTTCCTGCGCCGCTTTTCAGCTTGGAACGAGTTAAAAAGCTTAAAGCCGGCTGCCTGCTTGTTGACCTCGCCTCGAAGTGTTGCGTTGAAGACATTGAAGCGGCGGAAAAGGAGGGCGTGAACGTAATTCACGCGCTTTCGTTGCCGGGAAAAGTTGCGCCGCAGACGGCAGGGTATATCGTCGCAGATACGATTATGAACATACTGGAGGAAAGTGCAAATGCTTGATTTTAACGGGGTAACAATAGGGTTTGCCGTTACCGGCTCGTTTTGTACGTTCGGCGACGCATTTGAGCAGGCGCGGAATTTAACGAGATTCGGCGCAAAGCTGATTCCGATTATGTCGGAGAATGCGTTTAATATAAACACGCGCTTCGGCGGAGCTGCGGCGAGAAAGCAGGAGCTTGAGGAGATTTGCGGCGCGGGGATTATAACAACGATTGCAGACGCGGAGCCGTTCGGTCCGAAGAAGATGGCGGATGTGCTGCTGGTTTGCCCGTGTACAGGGAATACGATGGCGAAATTGGCGAATTCGATTACCGACACCCCCGTCACAATGGCTGTCAAGTCACACATCCGCAACAACCGCCCTGCCGTCCTTTGTGTTGCCACTAACGATGCGCTCGCGGGAAATGCGAAGAACATAGGTATGCTTATGAACCTGCGGAATTATTACTTCGTGCCGCTGCGGCAGGACGACAGCGAGAAGAAGCCGGCTTCGGTTATTTCCGATTTTACGAAGGTTCCCGAAACAGTTAAATACGCGCTGAAAGGGAAGCAAATCCAGCCGGTGATTTTTTAAGAAATGGATAACAGGGTTTCGTGCTGTCGCAGCAGCGGAAACCCGTTTAAATTGAAACTGTGGAACTGTTTTCAATTTAAACGATTATAGTATTAAATCGTAAACAAACAAGACACAGACGTACCCTCTCCTTCTGTACTCACCAGTTCAACTCTGCCCCCGTGATGCTCTGCAATGTGTTTTACGATGGATAAGCCGAGCCCCGTGCCGCCTGTTTTCTTACAGCGCGATTTGTCAATTCTGTAGAACCGTTCAAATATGCGGTTGTGATGTTCCCGGGGAATTCCTATGCCGGTATCTTCCACTATTATCTTATAAAATCCGTATCCGCGCAAAAGGCTGACGGTTACGGTTCCGCCGTCCTTGTTGTATTTGACGCCGTTATCAATCAGATTGACAAGCAGTTCATCAAGCATAAGGCGGTTCGCCGATACATCGAAACGGCTGCCCGAAAGATTTATCTTAACGCCCTTGCTGTTTGCCGGAAAAGCGTTTATTACGCTTTCCGCCAGTGCGTATAATTCAAAAATTTCTTTTTCTTTGTCGGCTTTTGCTTCATCGAACTCCGATAGTTTTATAATATCATTTATTATATTTATGAGCCGCTTCGCCTGCTTGGATATTTTGGCTCCGAAGCCGCTTACATCCTCGGCTTTAACCATATTATTCTCAAGCAGTTCGCTCAAACCCGAAATGCTGGTAAGCGGTGTTTTAAGTTCGTGAGATACATTTGCGCTGAATTCACGGCGCTGCTTCTCGGATTCATATTTTTCCGTAACATCGAAAAAAAGTATAATAAGCCCGTCCACCTTGCCGCAGCTTTTTACAGGGCTGAAAAAAATTTCCGCCGCACGTCTGCCGGTGATTGTTGTAAGACTGCACCGCTCACCCGAAAAAGCTTTTTTTACGCACTCGGTAAAATCCACAGCCCTCACAGCCTCAAGAATACTTTTCCCCGTGTAGTCAATGCCGCCTCCGATAAATTCCGAGACGCTTTTATTTGCCATCAGAATCATTTGGTTTCTGTCGAGCAGCAGAACCCCTTCCCGCATATTGGTCATGATTGCTTCGATTGTGCCGGCTTTTTCTTCAAGTGCAGTGATTTGCGCGTTTATTTCACGCTTTTGCCGGTCTATTTTTTTCATGTACGGGACCAGTTCATCGTATGCGGCAATATTTTCACCGGTGAAGTCAATCCAATTAAGCGGCGCTAATATGTTTTTCGCAAGACGGCGGGCGAGCATGGCGGCAAGAATAAGAATAAGAACGGCTACGGCGGCGATTCCGGGCATAACCGCATCGAACACCGTGTTTATTTTACCTGTGTTCTTCGACACACGCAAAACGTTGCCGTTGTCAAGGAGAACAGCATAATAATATGTTTCTTCCCTGAGCGTTTCAGAAAAGCGCGTGATTTCGCCGCTTCCCGATTCTGTTGCTTGAATGAACTCTTCTCTGCCGGCGTGATTTTCCATCAGAGAAGCGTCAGCTTTATTGTCAAGCAATACAGTGCCGTCGGGCGCGATTATTGTTATACGCGCAGTTTCCGCCCTGTGATTATAATAATCAACATAATCCGAACCGTCTGCACTGCTGTTAAGTAAGTCTGCGGCAAGCACAGCACGGTCTCTAATCGCGGCGATTTCCTGCCTTTTGCCGACATTGTGCGCTAATAAACTGACTGATACCGATGTAAGCAGAACGCAAAGCAGAATCAATCCGAGAAAGTTAAAAAATATCCGATTTTTCATATTTATGACCATTCCCTAAAATTACTCTCCCATTTTATACCCGACATTGCGGATTGTTCTGATATACCCGCCCGCCTCGCCGAGCTTCCGCCTGAGGGAACGGATATGCATATCCAATGTACGGCTCTCGCCCTCATAATCATAGCCCCAGACAGTTTTCATTATTTTTTCGCGGTTCAGGGCATTTTCCGCATTTTCCGCAAGATACCTGAGCAGCTCAAATTCCTTAAAAGTCAAACCTGTTATTTTTTTACTGTTTACATAAACTTCACGCTTAGCATTATTAAGCACTATATTCGCGTATACTATTTCTTTGATTAGCGGATTCTCCGGCACTGTCCGTCGCAGCACCGCATTAACGCGCGAAATCATTTCCATCACGCCGAAAGGTTTGGGAATATAATCATCCGCGCCCATATCGAGCGCCCTGACCTTGTCAACTTCGTTGTCTTTTGCCGTCAGCATAATCACGGGCAGCGCCTTCGTTCTCGGCGCGGAACGCAGCTTCTTTAAAATTGATATTCCGTCCTCGCCCGGAAGCATTATATCCAACAGAACAAGATTGGGGAGCGATTTTTCTGTTGCGCTGAAAAATTCCGCGCCGCTTTCAAAACCCTCCGCTTCAAACCTTGCGGATTTAAGCGCGTATAAAACAACCTCGCGTATACCCGGGTCATCCTCAACGATATAAATAGTCATGCAGAATTTACTCCTGTTTTTTAGCTTTGTTAAAAATGAAGTTTGGTATTATGCTCTCCGGTTATCATAAATATAACCCACTCGGCTATGTTTGAGGCGTGGTCGCCGATTCTCTCGAGATACTTTGCTATCATAAGTAAGTCGAGCGCCTGTTCGCCGTTTTCAGGGTTTTCAAGTATCAAGGCAATGAGGTCGCCTCTGATTGTTGTGAACAGCTTATCAACTGTATCATCATGCTCCAATACGCTTTTTGCCAGCTCTAAATCTCTGTTTACAAAAGAATCTATGCTCTCCTTGAGCATCTTTTTTGCGGCCTCCGCCATCTCCGCTATATCCTCGGGCTGCTTGATAAACTTCTGACCGACGAGGTGCGTGGTTATTTCGGCGATGTCTACAGCTTGGTCTGCGATTCTCTCCATGTCCGTAACCATTTTAAGCGCCGCGGAAATTATACGCAAATCGCGCGCGACGGGCTGCTGCCGCAAAAGCAAATCATAACAAAGCGCTTCAATTTGCTTTTCTTTTTTGTCGCTTTCCCGCTCATCAGCTTTAACTGTAGCCGCAAGCTCAATATTCTGTGAAAGCAAAGCCCCTGCTGCCGCCGAAATTGCGTGTTCAATAAGAGCGCCCATCTCTATGAGGTTGTTATTAAGTTCTTTTAATTGTCCGTCAAAATTATTCCGCATATTTTACCATGTCCCTCCCGCACCAACGCAAAATGAAAAATTTCATCCTTATCCGAACCTCCCCGTGATATAATCTTCGGTTTTTTTGTTCTTAGGCATAGAGAAAATAGTTTTTGTATCGCCGAATTCAATCATCTCGCCTAAGAGAAAAAATGCTGTGTAATCGGAAATACGTGTCGCCTGCTGCATATTATGCGTGACTATAACTACGGTATATTTCTTTTTAAGCTCCGACATCAAATCTTCGATTTTAGCTGTAGAAATAGGGTCTAAAGCGCTCGTCGGCTCATCCATCAGCAGGACGTCCGGCTCCACTGCGAGCGCACGGGCGATGCAAAGCCGCTGCTGCTGACCTCCCGAAAGCGAGAGCGCGGATTTTTTAAGCCTGTCTTTGGTTTCTTCCCAGATTGCCGCGTCTTTCAAGGCTTTTTCCACAATGTCGTCAAGCTTGTACCTGCTCTTGATTCCGTGTGTGCGCGGTCCGAAAGCAATATTATCGTATATGCTCATAGGAAACGGGTTCGGTTTTTGGAATACCATGCCGACTTTTTTACGCAGCAGATTCACATCTATATTGCCGTATATATCCTCGCCGTCAAGCAAAAGCTTCCCGGTAATCTTACAGCCTTCAATTAAATCATTCATGCGGTTCAGGCTCTTGATGAGTGTAGATTTGCCGCAGCCGGACGGCCCGATATAAGCTGTAATCTGATTCGCTTTAATATCTATGCTGACATTTTTCAAGGCTTGAAAATCGCGGTACCATAAGTCAACACTCTCTAATTTATATTTTATCATATTATTTCACCTATTTCAACTGTATGATTTCTATGCAATCCCTAAGTCATTTCGTGCCGCATTTTCTTTTCAGGAAACAGCACGTATAAACTTCCGCTCAACCCTTGCCGCGAGCAGATTAATTCCGAAAACAACCGCAAGCAGGACTACTGCCGTGGCGTAAGCCTGGTCGTTGTAAAGCCCCTCGGCGGCTAAATTATACACGTGCAGGGCAAGCGTTCGCCCCTGAGAGAATAAATTCTCGGGAAGCTGTATTACGCTGCCGATTGTGTAAAGCAGTGCGGCTGTTTCCCCGACTATGCGCCCGATTGCAAGAATCACCCCTGCGAATATACCGGGCGCGGCGCAGGGCAGAATCACCCGGAATACTGTACGCAGCCGCCCCGCGCCAAGCCCGAAAGAACCTTCGCGGTAAGCGTCGGGAATGGATTTAAGGCTTTCCTCGGTTGTGCGTATTATAATCGGCAGCACCATAACAGCGAGCGTAAAGCACCCCGCGAGTATTGATTTCCCCCAGCCGAGCAGGTCACAAAAGAAGATGTACCCGAACAAACCGTAAACGATTGACGGTATGCCGGCGAGGGTTTCGGTGGTTGTACGGATTACACGCACCAAGCGGCTGCCGCGGGAAGCATATTCCACTAAGTAAACAGCCGTGGAAACCCCGAACGGCACGGCAACTGCAAGCGTGAACCCCACCATAAGCACGGTAGTTACCAGCGCGGGGAACAAGGATTGATTCTCCGGTGTGTATGTAAAGGCGAACAGCGACGGCTTGATATGCGGGATACCTTTAACCATGATGAATATGACAAGGTAAAGCAGCACAGCGACCGTTATGAATCCGGCTGCCCATGTAAGCAAAAAGCGAGCCCAATCTCCAGGCTTTTTGCGCTTCGTGAGTATTAAAACTTTACCCATTATCCCGCTCCTTTTTTATTGCGCTTTTTTTCTATATCCTGATTTAAAACAGAGAAGAGCAGGTTAATGCCTAAAATGAAAACGAACAGCACGGCACCCGTAGCTACTATTGCACCGAAATGCAGGCTGCCGCGCTCAACGTAACCCATTTCGAGGATGATATTGGACGTAAGTGTGCGTGTGCCGCTGAAGAATTCATAAGGCATTCTCATCACGGTTTGGTTGCCTGCGACCATTCTGACCGCCATCGTTTCGCCGATAGCCCTTCCGATACCGAGCACAACAGCCGCCAGCACCCCCGAACGCGCAGCGGGAACCATAACTTTGAAAACAGCGCGTTCATGGCTTGCGCCGAGCGCGACCGCACCCTCGTATAATTCACGCGGCACGGCACGGATATTTGTTTCGGCAATGCTGATAACAGTCGGCAGTATCATTATAGCTAAAAGAATCGATGCCGCAAGCATACTGTTGCCGCTCATCATGTCAAAACGTTTCCCGAACACTTCAAAAATCGCCGGAACAAGCACCATCATGCCGAAAAAGCCGTAAATAACCGACGGAACCCCTGCCATCAGGCTAATCGCAGGCTTTAAAAATCTATAAACCGGCTTAGGGCACATCTCAGCCATGAATATAGCAGTCAGAATCCCTACAGGTACGCCTAAAATCACCGCGCCCCCCGTTATGTATACGCTGCCGAGAATCATAGGCAGAATTCCGAAGCTCGGCTCTGCCGCAGTAGGTCGCCATCTTTGCCCCGTAAGAAAATCAAGAACGCCGATTTTGAGCATAGGGGGTAATCCTTGAGCAAATAAAAATACGCAGATAAGTGCAACCGCAAGCACGGAAGCAAGCGCGGCGGTAAAGAACACGCCGCGCATTAATTTTTCCTTTGTTTTAATCATTGATTTCGCTCCATGCAGTCTTTTCGCCCGTGAAAATATCTTTTACGGTTTCAATATCTATATCGCCGACAGGATTTGCATTGTTGATAATTACAACTACGCCGTCTAAAGCTATAGTGTATTCATTTAAGGCTTCTTTTTCGGCATCTCTCAAACTGCGGCTGGACATTCCGATATCAATAACGCCGCTTGTCGCTTCGCTTATACCCGTGCCGGAGCCGCCGCCGGAGATTTCAACACTGACATTTGGATTGAGTTCAATGTATGCGGCGCGAAGCCTTTGCATCAGCGGGTCAACAGAAGTGGAGCCGCCGATTCTAAGCGTACCGCTCAGACCTATTGGTGTATATCCGCCTGTATTGCCGGCGCTCGTCCATCCGTCAGATGCGATTTCCTGCCCTTCGGCGGAAAGTGCAAACGCGATAAAATCCTTCACTAAGGAGGAGGCGTCTTTTTCATCGTTGGTGACAATCAGGAACGGACGCTGAATGGGGTATCTGCCGCTTATAATGGTTTCGGCGGAAGGCATTACGCCGCCGATAGCGAGCGCCTTGACAGTGTCGTTCAGCGAACCTGACGAAACGTAGCCTATTGCATAAGGATTGCCTGCAACGCTTGAGCGGATTTCGGATGTTGCGGTAAGTACAACAGCTTCTTCGTACATATCATCGCCTACGCCTGTAATACTTGCGAAGGCATCGCGGGTTCCGCTGCCGTCCTCGCGGGTGAATACAGCGATTCTGCGGCTTGAGTCAAAGTCAGAAGCAGGAGCAGGGCTGTCAACCGGGTTGTTATCGTTGTTTGCGGGAGGGTTTTCGCTGACGCTCGGATTGCCGTCATTGCTGCTGCAAGCGGCAAACATACCTGCAGACAGGCACAAAGCCAAAATTGTCACTGTAATTGTAATTACTTTTTTCATTTTCATGATTTCTTATTTTCCTCCATGTTGTTTTTATGTTTCATAAATTAAGTATACACATTGAATGTAAAATCCACAATCATGTAAGTGTAAAATGTATGTAAAATAATATTAGCCCTGTCAGTAGGGCGTCGTTCCCTACATTAGCGGAGATGTACAAAATATACAAAAAAAAAAAAAACAAACAGAGGGAATATTTGTTTATTGTGCATAGTAAAAAATTCTTATTTATGTTATAATATAGTACAGTAAACTTATTTTTTTGAGAAAGCAACATTCCCTTTGTGGGAAATAGGGAAAGAAAGGAATCTATTTATGAAACTCAAAAAACTTTTGGCGGTTGCTGTTGCCGCAATTATGATGACGACGGCAATTCCCGCCGCGGTGCCGGCAGGGGCGGCGGTACTTAACCCTAATGTTCCTGAGGACGCCCCGTATAACGCGGGGAAATACTTGTTCAACGTAATGGACGATTTAAACGGTGAAATTTTTGATGTAGCGGGAATCAGAATTTTTATCGGACCCCCTGACGGTCGTGGAGCAGTTTGGGAAGGTTTTAACGGCGCGCTCGAAGTCATGAGCGGCGAAACCAATTTCAGACAAATGAACTTTGGAGGCGTTGCAGCGGATATTGATGACTGGGTCATTGTCTCCGACGGAAGAACCATAGAGTGGCACGATGACGAACCTGTGTTCTCTCCCGAAGATAACAGCTGGGCACAGTTTACTCTCGATGGTTACGGCGGCGACTTTTATGTAAGGCGCTGGGAATATCTTGATAAAGACGGCGACGTAATCAGCGGCAAATTCCCGAACCGCGGAATCATAAACAGCAACATAACCGACCCGGCAGACGATGCTTTCGGCAGCTTCAGGTTTGATGCACGAGCAGATTTAGGTGATGATTTCACCCGGGTAACAGGTATTGAAATCAGCATCACTCACCCCGATGGCTGGTGGGAGATTGATGATTATGTAGTCGGAGTAATTCAATACAGCAATCAGCAGACCGGCGGTACGAACTGGGGAGCCACTTTCGGCACACAGACCCGCCAGGACGACCCGTATGAAGGTAATATTGACGTTGTAACCGACAAACAGACGATTATGTGGAACAGCCATGAACCGCTCTTCGCGTCAGATGATGACAGGGCGGAAATTCTTCTTACCTGCTGGTGGCCTTTTGATGCTTTCCGTGTTGTCAGCTGGTCGTATCTTGACGAAAACGGCAGTTACATAGGAGAATGGAGCAACGACACTTTCTTCTCAAACGGAATCATTAACAGCAATCATTACAATTATGAATGGGATATGGCGAAATACGAATTTAATGCGGCAAACGATTTATCCGATAATGATTTTGAAAAAGTCGCGGGAATCAGAGTAAATATCGGTCACCCGAAAGGAAACTGGGAGCTTCGGAACGGATATATCGGTGCTTTTGAGTTTGTGAGCGAAGACGTATACGGAAGAAGCGCTCCTTTCGATGGTCAGGGGTACGACCCTGTGAATCCGAATAACTATTCTGGCAGATTTTTTGTACAGTGGGTTGAAGACGCTCCTCTTTTTGCGGGAAGCAATACCGGGAGTATTCTGATTGAAGTCTGGTGGCCTGCTTTCTCGGTAACGAGCTGGACTTATCTTGACTCGGACGGCAACGATATAGGCGGCGAGTTCTTCGCGGGAAGGCGGATTCCCATTACTCCGTTCGCCGGAACATTCGTCTTTCAGGTAGTAGCTGAGGGTCCGGGTCCTGATAAATGGGAGTGGAGAACTACACACCGGGACGACAATTTAACAGGCGGCGGAAACTTTTATAATAATATTCAGTTAGACCGCAACCTTTGGGATGAAAACGGAGCCACAACCACAGGAAACTGGACAGGAAACGAAACCAGCGTTTCCCTCGGAGTAACCCCCTTCGGGCGTATTAAGCCGGCAATAGGCGACTATATTGATTTTACGTATACTCTGACAATTACGCCCCATGACGGTGCGCAGCCTGTGGAAATCGCGTCTCCATCTTCTTTCAGAGCAGTTCACGGCGACGACCGCAACACGCTCCATATCCAATTAATTGATTATGTAAAAGAATACCTTGATTTCAGCGGCTGGGATTACAACCTCGGTCAGGTTAATTTCAGAATTGATGCAATTAACGGCAAAGACGTATTCCACACACATAATATGCCGGACATTGAATTAGCCAAGTGGGACGGAATTAACGAAGAAGAAAATCAAGTCTTCTGGGTTTCTGACGGCATAGACGGCATATCCAACGGCATACACAGCAACAACTTTACGAGAGCAAAGGGTATTGAAATCCAAACAGAGGGACTGACTCTTGATTTATATACAGATATTGTTCTTGTTTGGCAGTTTGAACAAGACGGTCACGGCGCGGGTTGGAATCAGTCAAAAAATATCCGCCTTGATAATGTATTAGACGGCGATGTTATACGTATTGATTTCAGACAACATATATCAGACTACGAAAATTTCCTGATAGCGGGCGGCATTAAACTTTGGATTTGCCAGTGGAGCGGAGGCGGCATTGAAGCCCTCGGTATTACCGGAGCGTCATTATACTTCTGCGACTGCGAGACTCAAGACGGCAGAACAATCAACTTAACAGATTCCGCGGTTATTAATCCCGACAGCCAAAAGATGGTTTCGTGGGGAACGAACGGCGTAGACGGAATATTTAACGGGCTTTCTGCCGAAGCTTTCACAAGCGCGAAAGGCTTAGCTGTTGAGTTCGCAAACCCGGACCTTTTCAGCCCCGGCGCAGAAATTCAATTCGTTTGGCAGGCAGCCGGCGACTGGACATGGAACAACGTAGCAGTTCCCGTCAGGTCTGTCCTTTGTGACGATGGTGTTTTCAGATTTGATTTCCGGGATTTCATGTTTATGCATCAGCATTTCCTTTGGAGAAACAGTGATATTAAATTAATTTTAGGTTATTGGGGCGGAGCAAACTTTGAAGAGCTTGAAATCGTAAATGCTTACCTGTACGGCTTAGGGGCAACGCAGGGCGGCGGCAACGATAACGGCGGCGGCGCAGGCAGATTTTACGACTACCGCTTTGACCTCGGCACAACACCGACCGACTTCGGCGGAGCCTCCGACAATCAATGGCTTTGGGCGAGCAATGGCGCAGACGGCTTGAGAAACGGCGAGGACGGCATTGAAGGCAGACTTGATTCATGGCGCTTCAAAGCGGCGACAGGCGTAGCCTTCCGATTCGATAAAGCACCGAACTTAAATTCAACAATGCACCTTATTTGGCAGGGCGACTTCAGCGACTGGAGATGGCATCAGTTTGATGTTCCTGTTTCAGAAGTTTATAACCATGCGGAAAACACTGTGTTCATCGAGTTTGAACGTTATATCAATAACTTTACGGGATTCAGCAACAGCGATTATCTGAAGCTCGGCATAGCTTACTGGGAGAACGGAGGGCTCGTTGAGCTTGGAATCACAGACGCTTTCCTCTACGGCAGCAATACTATTTACAGAGAATATAGCAAAAACATATTCTTCGGCAAAGGTCACTTCAGCGGCTCTCAGCTTTTCGAGGGTAATTATCAGCCTTACGACATTGACTTCTCGGAAGTGGCGGCGGTAGAGTTTACTTTCCATATCGCCAACTACGAGGAAATGCTGGCGGCAGAAGCAGAA
>JAITFV010000114.1 GCA_031281115.1 Oscillospiraceae bacterium
CGCTCTTCCGATCTCGACTAACAATGTGCTTGAGACAGGCATAAAAGTAGTTGATTTGATTGCGCCGTATCTCAAAGGCGGGAAAATCGGCTTGTTCGGCGGCGCGGGCGTCGGCAAAACTGTTCTCATAATGGAACTGATTAACAATATCGCAAAACAGCACGGCGGAATTTCCGTGTTCACGGGCGTCGGCGAACGTACCCGCGAAGGCAACGACCTCTACGAAGAAATGATTGAATCCGGCGTTATTAATAAAACCACGCTTGTTTACGGGCAGATGAACGAACCTCCGGGCGCACGCATGAGAGTCGCGCTTTCGGGGCTGACGATGGCTGAATACTTCCGCGATAAAGAAGGTCAGGACGTGCTTTTGTTCATTGACAACATCTTTAGGTTTACACAAGCGGGTTCCGAGGTTTCCGCGCTGCTTGGACGTATGCCGAGTGCGGTTGGCTACCAGCCGACGCTCGCAACCGAAATGGGCGCGCTTCAGGAGCGCATTACTTCTACAAACAAAGGCTCGATTACCTCGGTTCAGGCGGTATATGTTCCCGCTGACGACCTTACCGACCCCGCTCCCGCAACGACTTTCGCGCACCTTGACGCTACGACGGTGCTTTCACGCGAAATCTCGGCAATGGGGATTTATCCCGCCGTTGACCCGTTAGACAGCACCTCCCGTATTCTCTCGCCCGAAATAATCGGGCAGGAACATTACGACGTAGCACAGGAGGTTCAGGGGATTCTTCAGCGGTATAACGAGCTTCAGGATATAATCGCGATTCTCGGTATGGATGAGCTTGACGACCATGATAAGTTAATCGTTGCCAGGGCGCGTAAAATTCAGCGTTTCCTCTCGCAGCCGTTCTCTGTTGCGGAGCAGTTCACAGGCATGGAAGGCAAATATGTCCCGCTCAAAGAAACCATCCGCGGCTTCCGCGAAATTATAGACGGCAAGCATGACGAGCTGCCGGAATCTGCGTTCCTTTTCGTAGGTTCGATAGATGAAGCTGTAGCTAAATTCAAGGAAAACAAATAATGGGAAACCGATTTCTTAAAAGACCGATAGTATACTTGCTTCTTTTTGCAGTTTCCATAAGTCTTTCGGGGTGCTTTCTGTTTGGTGGTGAAGAAGAGCTGCCGGACTGGCGGGTAAACCCCACCGCCATAACCACGCCCCAACTCGCCTTAGCCCACCTTGAATGGTATTTTGAACTCATGGAATTCCCCGAAGATTCATTTTATATTATTGAAGGTGAAGAGGAAATCACTGCGGTCAGCGAAAGCGGCAGCAGAATCAGCGGGTTCGCGGTATATCTCCGCGAATCTTTGTGGGCGGAGGATATTTCATTCTTCTTTGTGACACGTGACGAGCGGCTTTTTTATAACATCGGCAGACAGGAAGTCCGTGCCGGGGTGCCGCTGATTGCAGAGTTTTCCGTTGAAACCTTAACCGTGACGGCAACTCCCACGTCAGTTTAGAGCCATAAATCATCGTGAAGCGATACAAAATTATCAATTGAAACCATCGGAGGTGTTTCTCGTGACTCCTTTTATTCTACAAATTATAACCCCCGAAGGCTTCCTTTACGACGGCGAGGCTGAAAGCGTGATTGTACGTACTACCGTTGGCGATAAAGGGATTTTAGCCCGCCATGAACCGTATGCGGCGGCTCTCGGCACAGGGAAAGTTCGCGTTATGTCCGGCGGAAAGCAGATTGTTGCGGCGTTGTCATCGGGTTTAATTAAAGTCAGCGCGGATAAAACCGTGATTTTAGCGCAGAGCTGTGAGTGGGGCGACAGAATCGATACCAAGCGCGCCGAGGAAGCCAAGCGCATCGCCGAGGAAAAGCTCGCTGATACCGCACTCAACGCAAATGAACACGATGTAGCAGAGTTTAAACTACGCCGCGCACTTAACAGGCTTGATGCGGCCGGGAAATAAAACATGAAATTTTAGAAGTGCTGCTGCGAGAGTTAGTGGAAAGGTCTGTTTAATGCAGCATAGCCATAAAAAAGAAAAATAGCTGCCTCATATCCAAATAAGGCGGCTATTTTTAACACCAAATAAAAGCTGACCCGCGAATTCATACTATAGTCCTTTAACTTAAAAAGCGTTTCGCTTTTTAAGTTAAAGGGGCTTGCGCTGTTACGACAGCGCCCGCTGCGCTCACGCAGCGGAAAACCGTTTAAATTGAAACTGTGGAACAGTTTTCAATTTAAACGATTCTATTTTATATATTAAATGCTATAGGCTACAAAAATCAAACTACTATAAGAGGTGATAACCATGCGTTCAAGCGGAATTTTACTGCACATAACCTCTCTCCCCTCCCCTTACGGCATCGGAACCTTCGGGGCAGAAGCTGAGGCTTTTGTTGACTGGCTCGTAGCGGCGGGGCAGAAATACTGGCAGATTCTGCCGTTGTCGCCCACGGGTTATGGCGAATCCCCCTATCAGTCGTTCTCGACGTTCGCGGGGAATCCGCTGCTGATTGACTTAGGCGATTTAGCCGCGAACGGCTTGCTGAAAAAATCTGCCTGCGATGAAGCAGACTATGGCGCAGACCCGTCGTTTGTGGATTTCGAGAAAGTTTACCGCTCGAAAATGAGGTTGCTGAATGAGGCATTCAAAAGCTTTACCGAGGACGTGGGCTATCTCTCGTTTGTGCAGGAAGAAGCGGAGTGGCTTGATGATTACGCGCTGTTCATGGCGGTTAAGGAGCAGTATAGTTTAGCTTCATGGCAGACATGGGAAAAAGATATACGCTTCCGCAAAGGTGACGCGATGAAGAAAACGCGCGAAGAATTCGCGGAGCGGATTAGTTTTTGGAAGTTTATACAATATACATTCATTCGGCAATGGCAGAAACTGAAAAGATACGCAAATAAAAACGGCATAAAAATAATCGGCGACCTGCCGATTTATGT
>JAITFV010000143.1 GCA_031281115.1 Oscillospiraceae bacterium
GCGCGGTTCGACGAGGAGAACAATATAGGCTGGTCGGTGCGGCTTGAGGATGCGGGCGTTAACGTAATGTACGGGTTAGAAGACTTAAAAGTTCACTCAAAACTGCTCTTGGTAACAAAAAAAAGCGGCACGGGCATAAAATATTATACTCAAATCGGCACAGGGAATTACAACGAACGAACGTCAAGATTATACACGGATTTCACGCTTATGACAAGCGCACAGGACATCGGCTCGGACGCATCGTTGGTTTTTAACGCGCTTTCGGTAGGCACATCAATCAGCAACGTTAGTACGCTTTGGGTCGCGCCTAAAGGCTTAAAACCGCGCGTAGTTGAAATGCTTGACACCGAAATAATTCACGGGAAAGAAGGTTATATCGGCTTCAAACTCAACTCTCTCACTGACCGCGATATAATCGAAAAGCTTGTGGAAGCAAGTAAAAAAGGTGTGAAAATTGAGCTTTTAATCCGCGGAATCTGCTGTTTAATTGCTGGTGTTCCCGGTGAAACCGAGAATATAACGGTGACGTCTGTAGTCGGGCGGTTCTTGGAACATAGCAGGGTTTATATTTTCGGGCAGGGCGAGAGACAGAAAATTTACATTTCCTCGGCTGACTTCATGACTCGCAACACCGAAAAACGTGTGGAAGTCGCAGCGCCTGTCCGTGACCCGCGAACGCGGGAATTAATCCTCGAAGATTTCAACGCGCTGCTCAATAATAACGTAAAAGCGCGGTTCCAAAATAACACGGGGGTTTACACAAAAACGCCGGGAGAAGGCGGCAGAGACGCGCAGACCGAACTCTATAAACTTGCATATAAACGCGAAGAGGAACGCGATTATAATAGAAATAAAACTAAAAAAATATCATGGTACAAACGATTATTCAGGAGGAAAGCCAATGTATAACGTAAGGGAAATTACCCCGGAAGAAATTCCGCAGAGCGCGGAAATAATAAGGCAATCATTCAAAACCGTAGCCGATGAATTCGGCATTACCGAGGAAAATACACCTACTCACGGAACGTTCATGAAGGACGAAAAACTTCAGAGCGACTTTAATGCCGGAATAAAAATGTTCGGCTTGTTTGAATGGGAAAAACAAGTCGGATTTGTTGCGGCTGAAACCAGGGACGGCGAGAATTACTACGTTGAAAAACTCGCTGTTTTGCCGGATTACAGGCACAGGAGAGGTGGCAAGGACTTAATGAAAGCCGCCGAGGAGTATATCAGAAATGCAGGCGGTAAGCTCGTTTCAATCGGGATTATCTATGAAAATAAAATGCTCCTGGAATGGTATAAGATGCTCGGTTATGAAGAAACGGGAACAAAAAACTTCCCTAATTTTCCGTTCACTGTCTGCTTTATGAAAAAGGAAATTCAATGAAACTGCTTGTAATCGACGGCAACAGCATAGCTAACCGTGCGTTCTACGGAATCCGCCCGCTTTCTAACAAAGCAGGTGTGTTCACTCATGCGACAACGGGCTTTTTGAATATTTATTTGAAACTTCAAAAGCAGTTTCAGCCTGACGCTGTCGCGGTTGCGTTTGATGTGAGAAAACCAACATTCAGAGCAGAAATATACTCCGAGTATAAAGCAAACCGCAAGGGTATGCCCGAAGATTTAGCTGTACAGCTGCCTTATATAAAGCGGCTCCTGACTGCACTCGGCATAGCCGTGCTTGAACGGGAGGGCTTTGAAGCTGATGATATTTTAGGTACGCTGGCGAGTGCCGCTTCAAGCGGCGCAGACGAGTGCATACTTGCTACAGGCGACCGAGATGCGTTTCAACTTGTGAGTGAAAATGTCAGTGTTAATCTCGCTAAAACCAATGATGATACGATTTTCACTCCGGAATTAATCCGTGAAACCTACGGAATTTCCCCTGCGCAGATGATAGATGTGAAGGCGCTGATGGGCGATTCAAGCGATAATATACCCGGAGTAAAAGGAATCGGCGAAAAAACCGCTTTCGACTTAATAAAAAAATACGAAAGCATTGATTACATCTACGAAAATCTTGACACGCTTGAAGTTTCTGCGGGTGTAAAAAAGAAGCTGTCCGATGGTAAGGAAATGTGTTTTTTAAGTCGCCGTCTCGGCACTATTGCGACAGATGTGCCGGTTTCGGTCGTGTACGGCGACTATGTTCCTCAAGAGCGCGACGATGCGGAACTCGCACAGATTCTAAATAAGCTTGAAATGTTTTCGTTCTTGAAAAAATTTAATATTGCCGCAGAAGATGATGCTCGTGCAGTTCCGCAAAATACACCCGGACCTACAGCAGAAACAGCCGTATTCGCGGCACTTCCGGAGGCAACTGCTGACAGCACTGATGATTTTTTAAGCAGTGATGAACCTAAAAGAACACGCGACTTGAAAGAACTTTGGAATCATGCGTTTGAACGCGGCATAAAAATTAAAAACGTGGTTTTCGATACGGTCTTGGCGGCATATCTGCTCGGCGTTAATCCTGATGAACATACGCCGGAGTGGATTTATAAAAAGCTCTGCGCCGAAAATATGATGGACTTGTTAAGAGACATCGAAATTCCGCTCACCGAGGTTTTAACCGGCATGGAACGCGCAGGAATCGAACTGGACAAAGATGGAATCGCAGCTTTCGGTGCGGAATTAGAACATGATACAGACAGAATCCAAAGCGAGATTTATGAGCTTGCAGACGAGGTTTTCAACATTTCATCGCCAAAGCAGCTCGGCGAAATTTTATTCAACAAGTTAATGCTCCCGAGCGGCAAAAAAACAAAAACAGGCTATTCAACCAATGCCGATGTGCTTGAAAATTTAATTGACAAACATAAGATTATTCCGCTTATAATCGAATTCCGCGCGCTCACAAAGCTTAGCTCAACCTATGTTGCGGGCTTGTTGAAGCTTGTAGGTGAAGACAGCAGAATTCACACGACTTTCATGCAGACAATCACGCGCACGGGGCGCATTTCATCAATTGAACCGAATATTCAAAATATTCCCGTGAGGACCCCGCGCGGGCGGCAGATGAGGAAGTTCTTCAGGGCAAAAAACGGACATATGCTGGTGGAT
Organism: Oscillospiraceae bacterium; assembly: GCA_031281115.1. Classification (GTDB taxonomy): domain Bacteria; phylum Bacillota; class Clostridia; order Oscillospirales; family Ruminococcaceae; genus Ruminiclostridium_E. Next base: position 3,070 of record JAITFV010000143.1, read on the forward strand.
GCCGACTATTCGCAGATTGAACTGCGCGTTCTTGCACATATTTCAAACGACGAAATCATGAAAAAAGCGTTCGCGGAGGACGAGGACATTCACACAATTACAGCCGCGCAGGTGTTCAATCAGCCGCCGGAGTGGATAACGCCGGAGCTTAGAACAGCGGCTAAAGCTGTGAATTTCGGAATAGTTTACGGTATCGGTGCGTTCTCGCTTGCAAAAGATATTAACGTCAGCGTGAGCGAAGCTAGGAGCTATATTGAAAACTATCTTGCCAAGTATAAGGGCGTAAAAGCTTACATGGATGAGGTGATTGCGACCGCAAAAAGTATCGGAAGCGTTTCGACGATGTTCGGACGAAAGAGGTATATCGCGGAAATAATTTCTTCCAATAAAATCGTTGAAGCCGCAGGCAGGCGAATCGCGCAGAACACGCCTATTCAAGGCGCGGCGGCAGATATAATTAAGATAGCGATGATTCGCGTGTATAACAAAATTAACGAGCGCGGGCTAAAAGCGCGGCTGATTTTGCAGGTCCACGACGAACTTATTGTCGAGGCGCCGATGAATGAAATGCTTGAGGTTGAGAAATTATTGAAAGAAGAAATGGAGGCCGCGGCGAAGCTGTCTGTGCCGCTTCAAGCGGATGTAAAAAGCGGAAAAACATGGTTTGACGCGCATTAACAAACGCACAGAAAGACTGAAGAAATTTTATGAAAAACTTATTAACGGCTGAGCAAATTTTCGGAATAGAGCAAAAGTGCTTTTCCGAGCCGTGGAGCATGGAAATGATTACGGCGCAGTTAAATTCCAAAAACTCCGCGACCCTGATTAAAACTATAAACGGCGTTCCTGCCGGTTATGCGACGGGCTTAAAACTTGAGGGAGAAGGCGAACTGTACCGAATTGCGGTTTTGCCGGAACACCGTGGAAAAGGTTTCGCGAAAGAGCTGCTTACGCGGTTCTTGGAGAAATGCGGCAGCGATGTTTTTTTGGAAGTTCGCTCGGAAAACAAGGCGGCAATCGCACTTTACAAAAGCGCGGGTTTTGAGCAAGCCGGGTTGCGGAAAAATTATTACGGCGATGATGATGCGCTTATATTCAGGAGAAATAAATGCACGCACTAAAAAAAGTCGCGGCAATTCACGACCTGTCAGGCTTCGGGCGCTGCTCGCTGA
>JAITFV010000216.1 GCA_031281115.1 Oscillospiraceae bacterium
GTGAGAGCAGCTGAGCTTGCCGAACGTTTCAGTGTTTCGACGCGAACGATTTATCGCGACGTAGATGTACTCAGCGCGTCCGGCGTACCTGTTTACAGCTCACAGGGCGCGAACGGCGGGATTTCGATTCTTGAAGATTATACGGTCAACCGCGCTGTGCTTTCCGGGGACGAGCGCGCTGCAATTGACGGTATTCTGCTCGGTTTGCAAACGTTGGAAGCTACACGCTATCCCGAAATAAATTCGGTTTTGGAAAAACTCGGCGGCATATTCAAGAAGGTAGACTCCGATTGGATATCCGTGGACTTTTCGCCGTGGGGCAGCAACCCGAACGAGAACAATAAATTTTCGGACATAAAAACGGCGATTCTGCAAAGCTGTGTAATTGAAGTGGATTACATCAACGCACAAAATGAAAAAAGCCATCGCAAAATCGAACCGCTGCGGCTTATTTTTAAGTCGCAGGCATGGTATTTGTGGGGCTTTTGTCTTTATAGAGATGAATACAGAACATTCAAGATTTCCCGTATTAAAAACGTGCGGATTACCGGAGAAGAATTCGACCGCGATAAACCGCACGATATAAAAAACGGCGAATGTAAATACGAAAAAGAAGACCCCTGCGTTAAGCTTGTACTCGAATTCACGGGCGAAGTACTTTATCGGCTCTGCGATGATTACGACGATGAAATGCTCACCGATAATGGTGACGGCACATACACGGTCACGCTGTATTTTCCCGGCGGCGAATGGATTTACAGTTATATATTGTCGTTCGGCGCGGCGGTGAAGGTGATTGAACCGGAGAGCGTCAGGGATATTATAAAAGAGCGGGCGGAAAAAATTATGGGGTTTTATTTGTAACGTTCTTAAAATTCGCAAGGCACGAAGCATGACGAAAAATTTACTCGAAAATCCACTCGCTCAGAGTTACGCAAGAAATCTGATAAACCAGTTTATTGCATTTTAGTATTACTTATGCCCGCCGCAGCCTTTACAGAAATTTGCATCCATATCATTCATTACTTTGCATTTTTCGCAGGTCCAGGTGGCAATCGGAAGCGAGTTATAATTAGAACGAAAATCCTCGCCGTATGTGTAATACTGCGTTGTCGGATTGAGGTAGTTTTTATTTATAATTGCGCCGATTAAATACAGAATCGGCAGAACGAACCATAAGAGCGTGATAAACGAAAAGTCAAATCCAAAACTGACAGTATCACCGAGATGGCTGTCCAATACAGGGAAATGCACATACATATTGGCAACCACTATAATCATGTCGAAGACAGCGAGAACAATAAGCGCCGTTGTTTTATGAGTACTGCTGCAAAACTTTATGCCTATAATCCCCACAACAAGATAAAACGCACCTATAACACACCAGTAAATCCGGAATTCCAGCGTTGTATCTCCGAAATCTCCGAAATTCCGCACTATATCCATCCCAAACAAAGCCACAAACAGAGCAGCCGCGCCAAGGATAATATAAAGGATACTCGGAATCTTAATAAATAATCTGCCCGGTGCTTTCATTATGCCGCCTCCCGTATGTCAAAACCTTCTGTACATCAGCGTGGTTAGTGGAATTGTCTATCATTATACTCTAAAATATCAAATGTGTCAAGTTTTTTAGTTTTTAAGGCTTTGCAGAGGTGCGGGAATCCGCCCGCCGCGCGAAATGAACTTGTTCGGCGAAAATTTATTCACCGCCATGACCGGCCCGCTTCCGAACAGACCGCCGAAATCGAGAATCTCGCCTTCCTTCTTGCCGATTGCGGGAATAATTCTGACAGCTGTGGTTTTGCTGTTGACCATACCGATTGCGGCTTCATCAGCAATAATCGCGGATATTACGTCAGCGGGCGTATCGCCGGAAATCACAACCATATCAAGCCCGACCGAGCAAACCGCCGTCATAGCCTCTAATTTTTCAAGAGTAAGGGCGCCGTCAAGAACTGCGCGAATCATGCCCGCGTCCTCGGAAACAGGAATAAATGCGCCCGATAAACCTCCGACGTGCGACGAAGCCATTACGCCGCCTTTCTTCACAGCATCATTGAGCAAAGCAAGCGCCGCCGTCGTGCCGTAAGCACCGCATTTTTCAAGCCCCATCTCCTCTAAAATATACGCCACACTATCCCCAATCGCAGGGGTCGGAGCGAGCGATAAATCTACAATCCCGAAAGGCACTCCGAGCAGCTTTGCGGCTTCTGCGCCGACAAGTTGCCCCATGCGAGTGATTTTGAATGCCGTGCGCTTGATTTGTTCGGCGATTTCGTCAATGGAAGCATCAGGCATTTTCGCAACGGCAGAACGTACAGCGCCCGGCCCGCTTACGCCGACGTTTATAACAGCGTCAGGTTCGCCGTTCCCGTGAAAGGCGCCCGCCATGAACGGATTGTCCTCGACGGCATTACAGAAAACGACTATTTTCGCAGCGCCGAAGCAGGAATTATTTGCAGTTTTTTGCGAGGATTCGAGAATAATTTCACCCATCAGTTTAACTGCGTTCATGTTAATTCCCGCTTGTGTCGAGCCGATATTGACCGAGCTGCAAACCCGCTCGGTTTGGCTCAATGCTTCGGGAATTGATTTAATAAGCTCCATATCCCCTGCCGAAAAACCCTTATGAACCAACGCGCTGTACCCTCCGATAAAATTAACCCCCGTTTCTGCGGCAGCTTTATCTAAAATTAGTGCAAACTTAACAGGATTTTGTTTTGTTGCCGCGGAAATAGCGGCAATGGGCGTTACAGAAATCCTCTTGTTAATAATAGGGATTCCGTAGCGTTTTTCGAGCGCTTCGCCGGTTCTGACGTGATTCTCGGCGGTTTTTGTAATTTTATCGTAGACTTTGCCGCAAGCCTTGTTAATATCGGGGTCGATGCAGTCAAGAAGCGAAATCCCCATCGTAATTGTACGAATGTCAAGATGTTCTTCATGAAGCATTTTTATAGTTTCTAATATGTCAGAATTATTTAACATTTATTCACCTATATCCTGTGCATAGAGTTGAAGATTTCCTCGTGCATTACATGGATTTGCAGATTCAAGTCTGTGCCGAGGGTTTTCAGTTTATCGGAAAACACACCGAAGTCGCCTTCCAGCCGGCTTATATCGGCGAGCATAGTCATCGCGAACAAATCCTGCATTACAGTTTGCGTCACGTCCATAACATTTACATTGTCGGCGGCACAAATGCCCGCAACCTTCGCTAAAATGCCGACTGTGTCCTTGCCTATGACGGTTATAACAGCTCTCATAATTTTCCTCCCAAATTTGTTAAAATTTTACGGCGCTGCATCCTATAAAAAAGCCCAAACGCTATATTTAATTAATTATAACACAAACTTGCAATTAATGCAAATATATGTTATACTTTAATATTATGAACATTATTGACACGCACGTACACTCGGCTTTTTCTTTCGACGGCGAGCATTCTCCCCGCGAAATGATTGAAAAGGCAATTGAAATGGGGCTTTACGCACTTACTTTCACCGACCACATTGACGTTAGCAATTACTACGGCTCGCACTACAGGCAAAGCGAGCTTATGCCGCTCGGCGCAGCGGAGATTCCGCCGCTTAAAGACGAATACAAGGACAGAATAAACATCGGCTTCGGGGCGGAACTCGGGCAGTTCGTGCATGAACCTGCACTCTCAAGAAAATTAATCGCTGATTTCGGCTTCGATTTTGTTATTGGCGCAACGCACGAAGTCAGAGGGCATGAGGATTTTTACTATCTTGATTATCATGAGCAGAACATACCGGAGCTGTTGCGGCTGTATTTCAATGAAACATTGGAAATGGTTCAAACCGCCGACATAGACGTTATCGGTCATCTGACCTATTTTCTGCGGTATATTACAGGACGTGACGGAATTGTTGTTGATTTGAACGAATATACAGAAAATATACGAAATATATTCAAGATTGCTGCCGGGCGCGGTATAGGACTTGAAATAAATACCGGTGGGCTTCGCAAGCAGGGTTACGGTAAAGCAGACCCGGGCTTGGAATATGTGCGGATGTTCAAGGAAGCCGGCGGCGAGATTATTACAATCGGTTCGGACGCGCACAGAATTCAAGACATTGCCGCAAACTTCAAAGAGGGCGCGGAAATAGCGAAGGCGGCGGGTTTCAAACGGACTGCTTATTACGAGAAAAGAAAACCTGTTTTTGTAGAATTGGAGTGACGTTAAGTTTGAAACAAAATACAACTAAAACGGGGAAGACGTTGTTTTCATTCCTCGTTAGTGAAGAAAGGACTTTATGAAAATATGAAAAAAATAGGCTTAAAACACCTTGACAAAATCGCAAAATCATTTGAAGTTGCTATTGCGTTATTATTGTTAGTCGTAATCGCAATTAAAATCATTGAAGTTGTTCTTGAACTTACAGGCTTTGATATAATTATCATATCCATGGATTTCGAGCGGATTTTATCTATGGCATTTGCCCTTGTGATTGGCGTGGAATTCACGAAAATGCTGTTCAAATTAACCCCCGAAACGGTTATTGATGTACTTCTTTTCGCAATCGCACGGCAGACAGTCATATATCACGAACGAACGCTTGACTTGTTGATTGGCGTAATCGCGATTGCGGGATTATTCGCCGCTAAAAAATATTTGGTTAACAGACTTGAATCTAAACAAAAACCGGAAGGAGACTAAAAATGGACAACCTCAGAAGCAAAATTCTGCATATTTTGCGCGGGAATGCGAGGCTTACCGATGAACAAATCGCGGCAATGCTCGGTGTAACTGCGGGCGAGGTCAGTGCGGAAATCGCTGCGCTTGAAGCCGAGGGGATTCTTATAGGTTTTTCGGCGATTATCAACGAAGAAAAATATGATAAGAATGCCGTTACAGCTATTGTTGAGCTGAAAGTCGCGCCACAGGTGGAAAAAGGTTATAACGCGATTGCGAATAAAATTGCACAGAGCAGGGAGGTTATAAGCGTCCAGCTGATGAGCGGGGATTATGACTTAGCTGTAACCGTGAAAGGCGAGAATTTGCGCGATGTTGCAGCGTTCGTATCTGACCATCTCGCTGTTTTAGACGGGGTACTCAGCACATCTACGCAATTTATTTTACAGCGGTTTAAGGAAAAAGAAGCATTGTTTCCTGCCGATGATGAAAGGAGCCTTGTTTCTCCCTGATGATGAACTATGAAAAAATACTGTCCGAACGTGTAAAATCCATTCAGTTTTCGGGCATCAGGAAATTTTTCGACATTGCGGCTACTATGGAAAACGTAATCTCGCTGTCCGTGGGCGAACCGGATTTTAAAACCCCGTGGGCGATTCGCCGCAAGGCGATACTATCGCTTGAAATGGGGCATACACAATATGGCTCCAACGCGGGTATTGAAGAACTGCGAAGAGAATGCTGCAAGTACTTGCAAAATATAATAGGCGTCAGCTACGACCCGCTTACGGAAGCGGTTGTGACTGTAGGCGGCTCGGAAGCTATTGATTTGGCAGTTCGCGCACTTGTAAACACAGGCGATGAAGTTCTTGTACCCGAGCCGAGCTTTGTGTGTTATTCGCCGATTGTGGAGCTTGCGGGTGGCACGGCAGTGCCGATTGTGACAAAAGTCGAGGACAATTTTAAGCTCACCCCCGAAGATTTAAAAGCCGTGATTACACCGAAAACAAAAGCTTTAATCCTGCCTTTCCCAAACAATCCGACAGGCGGCGTAATGCGGCGTGATGAACTCGGGGAAATCGCAAAGATTTTACGCGGTACGGATATTATGGTTATTAGCGATGAAATCTACGCCGAACTTACTTACGGCGGCGAAAGGCACGTTTCGATTGCTTCTTTTGAGGGCATGAGGGAACGTACAATTGTGATTAACGGCTTCTCTAAAGCGTTCGCCATGACAGGCTGGCGGTTAGGCTGGGTTGCGGGACCGGAGCCGGTTATTACACAGATTTTGAAAATCCACCAGTACGCAATCATGTGCAGCCCGATTACAAGCCAGTACGCGGCGATTACCGCGCTTTCTTCGCCGGAAGTGCGCAAAGATGTGGATTACATGGTGAGCGAGTACGATATGCGGCGGCGGCTCTGCGTGAAAAGTTTTAACGATATGGGGCTTGAATGTTTCAATCCGGAGGGCGCTTTTTATGTTTTTCCGTGCATTAAATCTACCGGTTTAAGTTCTGAAGAATTTTGTGAGCGGCTTATTAAAGCCAAGCGCGTGGCTGTTGTTCCGGGGACCGCGTTCGGCGCAAGCGGCGAGGGTTTTGTTCGCGTGAGTTACGCTTATTCACTCAAACACCTGACCGACGCGCTCAAGCGGATTGAGGAGTTTTTGCGTGAGGGGTCGGTTTGTGCCTCAGAAACGAACTCGGCACAAATCCTTCTCGAGAGGAAGGAATGGTCATAAATATGAATAACCGAATAACCGTTAAAGCCTATGCTAAACTTAATTTCTTTCTTGATATATTAGGTAGGCGTGATGACGGTTATCACGAGATTTTAACAACGATGTGCCTGATTGATTTAGCTGACGATGTAGAAATCACAGTCGGCAGCGGCGACGGAATCACGGGGACTGACAGCGGGAACACAGCTTATAAAGCTGCCGAGTTGTTCCTTGAACGGCTCGGCAAAAAACGCAGTGTAAATATTAATATCACCAAGAAAATCCCGATGATGGCGGGGCTCGGCGGTTCGAGCGCGGATGCGGGGGCAGTGCTGGGG
>JAITFV010000328.1 GCA_031281115.1 Oscillospiraceae bacterium
TTCATGGACCATATGATGCCGGAGATGGACGGCATTGAAGCTACTGCCCGTATCCGCGAAATAAACTCCGCTGTACCGATTATCGCGCTGACCGCCAACGCTATGATTGGCTCTAAAGAAATGCTCGTAAAAGCAGGAATGAACGACCTTTTAGCGAAACCGATTGTAATTGATGAGATGTATAGTGTGTTGCGAAAATGGCTTCCGGCAAAGAAAATCATCTCAAAGCAAAACCCTACCTCCGAAAATCCTATTATAATTGATGATTTGTTAAGCTTCATGGAAAAAGGAGGCAGAATTATAACCGCTGCCATGAACATCCCGGAATTAGACGTGAATGCGGGGCTTTCCGCTGCTGCATTCAGAGAAGATGTTTATGAAAGCTCGCTGAAACTCCTCTTCTCGAAAATCCCGAAGATTACGGATACTCTGAAAATCTGCCTTGATGAAAATAATATCCCAGAATTCATTCTTCATGTGCAGGAAATGAAAAGTTCGCTTTCCGCTGTCGGAGCCTCTTCTCTTTCAAATCAGGCTGCCGCGCTTGAAGGCGCGGGAAGTGAAGGTGACAGCGAATCGTGCAAAAAAATGTTCCCCGAATTCGCTGCGAGTTTAAAAATGCTTAAGGAGCAGATTGCATTGTTTTTCACCGGCGATGCGCCCGTGCCGAAAAAAACCGGTACGCAAGCGATTTTGAATAAAAATATCGCCGTTCTTACGGAGGCTCTGGAGAATTATAATTATGATTTATTGATTGAAACTATTACAAGTATGGCTGAGTTTAATTTCGGGTTTGAAATTAACAGCGATATTTTAAAAATTAAAATCCTGGCAGATAATTTTGATTATGACGGAATAATCGAAGCCTTGGGAGAGATTCGAGATTTAAGATGACATTGTTTAATAAAAACACAAGAAACTGGTTCAAAAAGACCCTCGGCGAACCCACGGCTGTTCAGTCTGAAGCGTGGGCTGCAATCGCCGAAGGTTCACACGCGCTTGTAAGCGCACCGACCGGCACAGGCAAGACCTTGTCGGCTTTTCTTGTTTTTATTGACAGATTAATGGAATTATCGAAAAAAGGCGAGTTGAAGGACGAGTTGTACGTAATTTATATATCGCCGCTCAAGGCGCTTGCGGGGGACATTCGCGAGAATTTACATCGCCCGCTTGCTGGAATAGCCGATGGTGACTTTCCGCCTGTAACTACCTTTGTGCGAACCGGCGACACTACCTCTGCCGAACGTCAGAAAATGCTGCGCAAACCGCCGCATATTCTTATTACAACACCGGAATCTTTATACTTGCTGCTGACATCAAAATCAGGGCGCGGGATATTGAAAACCGCGAAAGCTGTGATTGCGGATGAACTTCACGCCATGATGAACTCTAAGCGCGGCGCGCATTTTATGCTGTCGCTTGCACGATTGGACAAGCTGTGCGGAAAACCGCTTCAGCGAATCGGGCTTTCCGCGACCGTAAATCCGCTCCGGCTCGCGGCAGATTATCTTTCCGGCGGTGAACCTGTGAAAATTATCGCGCCTAAGATGCAGAAAGATTTTGAAATCGTTGTTACAGGTCCTAAGGAGGATTTCGGGCTTCTGCCGCACGGCACAATCTGGACGGAAATCGCACGTATGGTATTCAAGCAGTGCGAGGGTGCGCGGAGCGTAATCGCTTTTACTGACGGGCGTATGTTCACGGAGAAGCTGGCTTTCTATGTCAATCAGATTGCAGGTGAAAATTTCGCACTCACGCACCACGGCTGCGTTTCAAAAGAACAGCGGCAAAAAGCTGAAATGAGGCTTCGCAGCGGCGATTTAAGGCTGCTCTGCGCAACTTCCTCAATGGAGCTCGGCATTGACGTGGGAGAAGTTGACAAAGTTTTACAAATAGGTTCCCCAAAGAGCGTTTCGAGCGTTTTGCAGCGGCTCGGACGTGCGGGCCATAATCCGGGCAGATTAAGCGTAATGCGCATCTTCCCTAAAACCGCTGCAGACGGGCTGTTCTGCGGGCTGACCGCTTACGCTGCTGTTCATTATGGCGTTGAACCTTTGAAGCCGCCGCGGCTTTGTTTTGATGTGCTGTCACAGCACTTAGTTTCCATGGCGGCAGAAAGCGGCTACACAATTGATGAAATTATGGAACTTCTCCGGCGCGCCTACCCTTTCCGCGAAGTCACGCGGGAAGATGTTAAATCAATCCTTGAAATGCTCGCAGGTGATTATGAACATGACAGGGATTTACCGGTTCGCCCCCGTTTATTTTACGACAGGATTAACGAGCGCGCCGAGGGGGACGCATACAGCAGAATACTGGCTGTTCGAGCCGGCGGGACGATTCCCGATACAGGAATGTTCGCTGTTAAGAGCGAGTCCGGCGTAAAGCTTGGCGAACTTGACGAAGAATTCGTTTTTGAGTCGAGAGTCGGCGATAAATTTCTGCTCGGCTCGTTCGCATGGAAAATTACACAGATGAACAAAGACACTGTCACGGTTCGGCAGGCAATGAGCGACGGCGCTCGTCCTCCTTTTTACAGACATATGTGGATGAGCAGAAACTACAGTATGTCGGGCTTCTTCGGTGAGCAGATGAGAAAGCTGTCTTATGCGGAAACTCACGATGATGTTGTGAAAATTCTGCGCGGTTTCGGTATGGACGAGAACTCGGCGGCAGATACGGGACATTATCTCATGCGGCAAAAAGAATCCGTCGGAATCCTCCATGACGATAAAACTATAATAGCCGAGCATTTCTGTGATGAATCCGGCGACAACCAGCTCATGCTCCACTCGATTTTCGGCAGGCAGGTGAATTTTCCTCTCGGGCTTTTATTACAGCATAAATTAGAAGAGCTCACCGGTGCTTCAGCGGCTTTATGTGACGACGATGACGGGGTTCTGCTTTATCTGCGCGGTAAGTATGAAATTCCCGAAAATCTTTTGCAGATGATTGCACCTGAAAATGCGCGGGAAATTCTTGAAGCGTTATTACCGACTTCTTCCCTTTTTAGCATTGCATTCAGGCATAACGCCGCCCGTGCGCTTGTAATGGGTATCCGTCAGGGTAAACGGCAGCCGCTTTGGGTTCAGCGGCTCCGCGGCGCGGAAACGCTCGACATGATTATTGAGCACCGGAATCACCCTCTCATTCGTGAAACCATGCGCGAATGTCTTGAGGATTACTGGAATCTTGACGGGCTTGTTGAGGTGCTTGAAAAAATTAAAAACGGCGGAATCGAAGTCCGTGAAATAACAAGCGAGGAACCTTCACCCATGTCTTTGGGACTCCGCAGAATGGCGGAAGCAAATTTCCTGTATGAATATTATCCGTCTACAAAGCGAATCAATCAGTCGGTTGAAGAAGCCTTGAAAGAAGCGGAAAAAATTAAGCCTGCTTCAGAATTCCTCGCCAATTCTGAACGGAAGAAGTTACCGCAGGATGAAAACCGGCTCCACTCGCTGTTAATGATTGAAGGTGATTTGGAAAGCGGCGAACTTGATTTACCTTTATTATGGTTCGAGAATCTCGCAAAAGCCGGAAGAATCGCCTATATTGAACCGGGATTGTGGATTGCTGCCGAACATCTTGAGGAATACGAGGAACCCGCTCTCCAAAAAATTATACGCCGCTGCCTGCGTTATAAAGGTGCGGCGGATGCTGAAAGTATTTCCGCACGTTATTTTATTTCTGCGAAAGCTGCAGAGAAGGTATTACGCGCTCTCTGCGAAGAAAAAGCAATTATTGAGGATAGCGGGCTTTATTATCATGCAGACCTGTACGAAAAAGCAAGGCGCGAAACTATTGCTTTCCGGCGCAGTGAAATCAAAACCGCGCCGCCGCAGAATTACGCGGCTTTACTCGCAAATAATCTGCGTATAAATGCACCGCCGACCGAGCAGTCAGACCATGCGCTCAATGCGCTCGCCGACCGCTCATTTCCGATTAGTTTGTGGGAAAATGTACTTCTCCCCGCCCGAGTTAAATCCTATAACTGCGGGCTGCTTGACAAGCTGCTGTCCGAGGGAAAATATTTTTGGAATATAAATGAAAATGAGCTTACTTTTCACCTTTATGAAAATATAAACTGGGATTCAGAGCCGTCAGCGGAACTTGAAGGCGACGAAAAAGCAATTTTCGAGCAGATAAAAAAGCGCGGCGCGGTTTTCCTGTCGGCTCTTTCAAGCGCGGTTAATCAGCGCCCGCTCTTGGAGCCTGCACTGTCTTTGATTGAAAAAGGCTTACTGCGGGCAGATTCTTTTGTGCCTGTAAGGCAAATTCAAGACAAAGAAAAACTCCTGACCGCGCCTGTAAAACAGCGTGTTTCAGCGACTGTTAAGGCGCTTAACGCCGGGCGCTTTGACCTTGTCCGTCCTGTCGCTGAAAAATCAATTGAAGATTGTATCAGCAGCGCTTTCGATAAAGCAATTATTCTCTGCCGCGAGACTGCGGCACAGATGGGTTTGCCTTGGGGACCGGCGCTTGAAAAACTCCGCGTGTGGGAATATACGGGTAAGGTGCGCCGCGGATATTTCGCGGAGGGTTTGTCGGGGGCGCAGTTTATCCGCGATGAGGATTTTACTAAAACTGTTCACGCTCTTGCGAATCCACGTAATGATTTTGTTTGCATTAATGCAGCCGACCCGCTGATGCCGTGGGGCAATCCCCTGCCGCACTTGCCGGAGCGGAATTTCATCTGTGTCTCCGGAACTGCTGTTGTTTTAAAAGCAGGTGTCCCCGTAGCATTGCTCGAGAAACAAGGGCGGGTTCTCCGGGTTTTCGAGCCTGAATTTGCCGCGGAAGCCGTCGCGGCTTTTGCGGGAGATTTTAAAAAAGGTTTTATTTTCCCGAATTTAAAAAGATTAATAATTAAACAATATCCCAAAGAAGCCGAATCCGCGCTTAAAAGCGCGGGGTTCATGAGCCAGATGTTGGATTTTGCACTTTATAAGTAGTTGACAAACCCAAAATATTGTGCTATACTCTTCTAAGATACCCCAAATGGAGGATTTTTAGGAGAGTATGTTAATTTTAGCGAGTGCGTCACCGCGCAGACGTGAGCTGCTCAAAAGCGCAGGTTATAAATTCAAGATAATCCCCGCAGAGAGCGAGGAAATTATCCCGGAGGCGAAACCGGAGGAAGCGGCTGTTTTAACCGCGAAAAGCAAAGCGCTTGAAGTTTCGGCAAAACACCCGGATGACGTAATCTTAGCCGCAGACACTATATTTTTCATAAGCGGCGAAATCATGAACAAACCTAAAGACGAAGCAGATGCTTTTCGGATGCTGAATATTTTATCGGGCGCACGACATACAGTGATTACCGCGGTTTGTATAATTTACAAAAATAGAATCCGCTCTTTCTTCGGACGGACATCGGTGGAGTTTTACAAGCTTTCGGAAGATGATATAGATGCCTACATAAAAACCGGCGAGCCTTTCGATAAAGCGGGAGCCTATGGCATACAGGAAAAAGGCGCACTGCTCGTAAAAGGCATCAGAGGCGATTTCTACAATGTAATGGGGCTGCCGCTCGCGAGAACGGTGCGGGAACTTAAAAAATTCGGAATAGAACCTGATATATAATACTGTTTCTGAACAAACAAAGTTTGTTCAGAAACAGGGATTGCGCTGCTGCAACAGTGCCTGCGGCTCGCAAGCCGCGGAACCTGTTATCCATTTCTTAAATGGATAACAGTATGAATACAGGTTCTAAAAGTCTAATAGGCAATTTATTCAAAAGTTAGTGGAAATGTCTGACAAATTCTATAAAATTGAAGAGGTGCAAAAAATGTTTGGATTATTTAAGAGAAAGAAGAAGCTTGATTTGGGGTATGAGGAGCAGCCGCAAATACAAGTGCAGGAAGAAAACAGCGCGCCGTATTATCGCGAAATAGAAAAAAGCGGTTACTTTTTGAATGAGAAGGACATAAAAGTAATTGTGAAAGCATGCGTTTTCTTCGCGAAAAACGGCGACGGTTACGGCGATGTTGTTGAAAGAATCCCTGAAACCGGCGGCAAACTCCGCGATAAAACGGATTTATCGCCTGATGACATAACGGTGATTTCTATTTGCTTGCAAGCTTATAACAACGAGATGTGTAAATTTATAAGCGAGTACCCCGAATCACCCGATATGTTTAAACTGCGGAGCGAGAAAGTATATTTTCTGACTATAATTGAAAAATTAACGAATTATTTGACAGTGAGATAATTTTATGTTATAATGTGTGAGTTATAGTCCTTTAATTTTAAAATTCTATAAATTTTAAGTTAATTGAGTATATTATATTAAAAAAGGAGTTTTTATCAAATGAAAAAGTTTTGCGTATTACTTATGGCATCAATTATGGTTTTCACTTTCGCGGCTTGCGGCAGCGACCCTGCCGGCGATTTCGTTAAAACTATAGCGAACGGCAAATTCACCTTTGACATCGAAACGGTTATGGAAGGTGAGAAAATAACAGGATACATGGCAATGGACGGCGACAAAATGGTCGTAAGAATGGATAGCAATGATGACAGCATTAGAATTATCGCAAGGGACAACAATGTTTACATGATTTTTGACGAGATGGAAGCTTATCTTGAAATGTCTGCCGATGAAATGGGTATGGAAGATATGTTTTTCGGTGTTGACAGCGGAATTACACCCACAAAATCCGGAGAAGGTTCAGAAAATCTGAATGGAAAATCTACGGATTACGTTGAATACGACGTTGAAGACGGAGGTTATTTCCGCGTGTTTGTCGAAGACGGCAAGGTAATAGCGTTTACAACTCATGATATGGAAGGTATAAACATGTTTGTATCCAATGTGAAAAATACCGCCGTTTCAAGTTTGTTCGACTTGCCCTCCGGTTATGAAGCTTACACGGATATGTTCGAGATGATGATGGATATGTATAGTTTCTAAAAAGTTCCGGTTGACGCCGTCCGAAGGGGCGGCGTTTTTTTGTAAAAAAATTTTCAAAAATCTATTGACTTATTCAGTCAACCGTGTTATAATGACATTGACCGACTTAGTCAGTCAATCGTTCTGCCGCTTCGCGGCTTGCGAACCGCAGGCGCTGCCGCAGCAGCGCCATCCCAAAAATCCAATAGACCAGTTTATTGGATTTTAGTGTAGCCAGTTAAGTTAAAAACACTAAAGCGTTTTTAACCCGCGGCGTATACGCCGCGAACCGCCAAAGGCGGCTTGACTTGACTGCATAGCTGATTGTCCGTGCTGATGGCACGGAGGCAAGCGCCGCTTGCCGAGAAAACACTTTAGTGTTTTCAATTTAATCAACTATATAAACAGGAGGTGAATGTTATGTTAGACGAAATAGA
>JAITFV010000331.1 GCA_031281115.1 Oscillospiraceae bacterium
TGCATTATTGAAGCGGAATATATTATAATTAATAAATGTGTAAAAAAGAACTACCAAATCATTATAGCATAAAATTATTGCCGTGTCAACATTTTTTTCTTTAAAGTGCGGAAAATCGCACATACTATAAAATTCCAAGATGTAAAATGCAGGCTTGCAATGCTTCAAATTCACGGCAAAAACAGCGGCTTCACCATGCTAAAATGTCAAGCTGCCATAGTGACGCAAATCGGCGCTTATGCGGCATCGTAGCCACTTTGGCAGTGTCACTGTTGCTCTCATAAAAGAGCGAAAAGGTTATATGGTATGCCTCAATGAAAGTCGGGGTATTTGCTGTTTTTTGATAAAGTTGTTGTTTTTTTCGTAAAAATGTGGTATAATGGATTGGCAGGCACGGCGTCCCGCAAAGCGAGGCATTTTATACAATGCAAGGTTTTATATGAAAAAAGAAAAGATGGCGGCAAAAAGACAAGTGAAAATGTCGTGTGTTAGGCGCATGGGTAATATATTGCCCTGTGCTTTGGCTATAACATGGATTTTGGCTTTCATATTTTAATGGGCAAATTATTGAAAAGTTATTTACAACAATTTGCATTTTATCGGCGACCTTGCGCAATTCGAGAACCGGGGTGCGGCATCCTCGACGCACTGAAAGCTACACGAAATGTAAATGGAACGCCGTCCCCTACTAAGCATTTTACTCGGGAGAAATTGATTCATGAATATTAAAGAAACATTAAAATTATTATGCGAGCCTGTCGGCGTAGCCGGCAATGAATTTGCCGCTTCTGAAGCGGCTTTGAAACTGTTGCTGCAGTTTATGCCGAACGCAGAAATTGATAAATTCGGCACCGTCGTCGGGATACTGGAAACCGATGAAAAATTACCGCTTTTATTGCTTGACGCGCACATTGATGAGGTAGGAATGATTGTCAACTTCATCGATGAGAAAGGCTTCGTAAAAGTTGGGCGTGTAGGCGGTATTGACAGGCGGGCGTTACCCGCCGCGCAGGTGACGATTCATGGTAAAAAGCCTGTTAAAGGTGTAGTTTGCGCACTTCCGCCTCACGTTCAAAAAGACGAAAATAAAGTATTAAAGGAAGAGGAAATTGCAATAGACTGCGGGTATTCAAAGAATGAACTTGAAGAATTAATTTCGCTCGGCGACAGCATTACAATTGATGCAAGATTCACGGAATTGCAGAACGGCAAAATCAACGCGCGCGCGCTTGACGACAGAGCGGGTGTTTGTGCGATTTTATATGCATTGAACTTATTAAAAAATAAAAAACTTAAATACAATTTAGCTGTTACTTTCTCGTCTCAAGAGGAAATAGGCTTGCGCGGTGCGGCTATTTCTGCTTATAATATTAATCCCGATTTGGCAATTGCAGTTGATGTAAGCTACGGAAACTATCCCGGAAGTACGGAAAATGAAACATGGAAATTGGGCGAAGGCGTAATGCTCGGAATCGCACCGACGCTTGACCGCAATCTGTTCGAGAGAATGAAAAACATTGCGATAAATAAAAAAATAAAACATCAAATTGAGGTCATGAACAGTAAAACAAGCACTAATGCCGATATAATCGGAATGTCGCGTAAAGGTGTTCGCTGTGCGCTTTTATCAATACCGCTACGGAACATGCACACGCCTGCAGAAACTTTGCAGCTCTCGGATATTGAAGCAACAGGACAGCTGATTGCAGAATTTATGCGAGGTGAAATTGATGATTGATTTGCTCAAAGATTTATGTCTTATAAACGCTGTTTCCGGCGATGAACAGCAGGTTTGCGAGTATATTAAAAACAAACTTGAAAACGTTGATTGTGAAATTAAAACTGATAATTTGGGTAACTTAATTGTTTTCAAAAGAGGCAGAAATAAACCTAAAAATAAACTCATGCTTTGTGCGCACATGGATGAAGTCGGCTTCATTGCGCAAGGAATTAATTCTGATGGTTTCATTTCACTTTCTGCTGTGGGCGGGATTTCCGATTCAGTTGTCTTCGGGCGGCAAATCCGCTTCAAAAGCGGTGTTTCAGGCGTTATAGGCGGCAAACCGATGCATCGGCTCGAGGGTGACGAAAAAGAAAAACAGCCGAAACTTTCTTCCCTTTATGCTGACATCGGTGTATCGAGCAAAGAAGAAGCCGAGAAGCTTGTCAGTCTCGGCGACCCTGCGTATTTTGCAAGCGAGTTTATTACTTTCGGGAATGATTTGATTAAATGCAAAGCGATTGACGACAGGCTCGGCTGCGCTGTTATGCTGGATTTATCAATGCGGGAACTTGAATACGATATGCATTTTGTTTTTACTGTTCAGGAGGAAATCGGTACACGAGGTGCGGGTGCTGCAGCGTATTCAATAAAGCCTGATTTTGCGTTGATTTTAGAAGCTACGACAGCGTGTGATATTGCAGGTGTTACGGATGAAAAAGAGGTTTGCAAACTCGGTCACGGAACCGTCGTTCCTTTCATGGATACGGGGGCGAGTTACGACAGAGAACTTTATAATTTAGCGTTTGCAACTGCCGCTGAAAACGGCTTAAAATGCCAAACAAAAACGCAAATCGCGGGCGGTAATGACAGCCGGATTATACACAAAACAGCAGGCGGAATCCGCACGATTTGTCTTGCTGCACCTTGCAGATATTTGCACTCGCCGTCATGCGTAATCAAGAAAAGTGATTTCCTTGAAATGCATATTTTAGCTGAGAAATTAGCAAACAAAATGGCGGTGTTGTAATGTTTAATTTTAATAGCGAACTAATAAATATAGCGGAAAAAGCCGAACGGTTATGCGCCGGCAAGTTCGCAGAAATCCGCGATATAGCACGCTTTAACGGCGAGAAAGTCCTGCGCGCTTTTACACAGAACAGAGTAAGCACTTCACATTTCAACCCCACTGACGGCTACGGCTACGGCGATTGCGGCCGTGAAAAAACCGACGAGATATTTGCGGCGATTTTCGGCACGGAGAGCGCGATTGCGCGGCATAATTTCATCAGCGGAACCCACGCGATTTCTACTGCACTTTTCGGCGTTTTGCGTCCGGGAGATTTAATGCTTTCGCTGACGGGAGCGCCTTATGATACGTTAAAAAGCGTGATTCACTCAGATACCGGCGGCTCTTTAAAAGAGTTCGGAATTAAATACAAAGAGCTTGAATTCGGTAGCAATTTGCATGATAATGCAGAATTAATTAAAGCTTGCAAAATTGCATATATACAGCGTTCGCGAGGTTATACACTAAGACATTCTTTAAGTGTCAGCGATATTAACAGTATTGTGAAATCGGTGAAAGAAATCAATAATAATGCAATTATCGTGACAGATAATTGCTATGGTGAATTCTGCGAAATCGCTGAACCTAATGCGGATTTAATTATCGGCAGTTTAATTAAAAATCCGGGCGGGGGTGTTGCGCGAACCGGCGGTTATATCGCGGGACGAAAGAACTTAACAGATTTATGCGCACAGCGGCTTTCTGCGGTCGGAATAGGCACCGAAGCCGGCTGCACTCTCGGCATGACGCGCGAGATTTTGCTCGGTATTTTCTTAGCACCGGAAATCACCGCGAACGCGCTTTTAACTACAACTTTCGCGTCTGCTTTGTTTGAGCTTTTAGGTTATGAAACATTTCCGAAATACAATGAAAAACGTGTGGATTTGCCGATTGCAATTAAACTTGGGAGCCGCGAAAAGTTAATCGCATTCTGCCGAGCAGTCCAAGCTGCAAGCCCCATTGACAGCTACGCTGTGCCCGAGCCGTGGGCAATGCCGGGGTATGACAGCGATATCATAATGGCGTCGGGTGCATTCACGATGGGTTCATCAATTGAACTCAGCGCTGATGCACCTTTGCGCGAACCGTGGGCTGTATGGCTGCAGGGCGGATTAACGTATACGACAGGACGAATCGGCGTTTTAAACGCCGCGCAAAGTATATTAAATTTATCAAATTAAATAAGGTAAAATTGAAAGGAAATATAATATCATGATTCGCAGTATGACAGGATTCGGCAGAGCGCGCGGGGTAGTTGACGGACGGGATATTTTAGTGGAAATCCGCTCGGTAAATCATCGCTATTTTGAATTTTCCGCGAAGCTTCCGCGCTCTTATATGTATTTAGAGGACAAGCTCAAGCAGCTCGTTCAAAGTAAGGCAGGACGCGGAAAAATCGAGATTTCACTCTCGGTTTATAACATTGCGGGGAAGGAGACGCAGGTCTCTGTAAACAAGCCTGTGGTCGAGAATTATATCATCGCACTGCGCGAAATAAAAGAAGAATTAAATCTTTCTGACAATCTCTCGCTTTCTGATGTTTTCAGAATGACCGATGCGTTTAATGTTCTTAAAGCCGATACCGATGAGGACGAAATTTGGCGCGCTGTGAGCGCAATTGCATCTTCTGCGCTTGAAAAATTTATACAAATGCGCGAGAATGAAGGGCAGAGAATTAAAACGGATTTACTTGAAAAAGTTTTCTTCATTGAAAGTAAAATCGCAGAGGTTGAAAAACTATCACCCGAAACTACCGAGAATTATCGCAAACGGCTTTTCGACAAGCTCACAGAAGTCCTCGAAAACGTGCAAATTGATGAACAACGAGTACTTTTAGAAGCTGCTGTTTTCGCCGAGAAAACTGCTGTAGATGAGGAAACCGTGCGGCTTCACAGCCATTTAGCACAATTACGCGAAATGCTCGATGGCGAAGATATTGTGGGGCGTAAACTTGACTTTTTAGTGCAGGAAATCAACCGTGAAATCAACACAATCGGTTCAAAAGCGCAGGACTTGCGAATAACAAAAATAGTGGTTGACCTAAAAAGTGAGCTTGAAAAAATTCGTGAACAGATTCAAAATATAGAGTAGTTTCATGAACATAGTTTCTTGTATTTCGCCAGTATTTTTGCGGGATTTTCAGCTTTAATCAACTCCGAGTAACACTTGCATTGGTTTTTAATTATACTGCCGAAAACCTTTTGAAACACAGGATTGTGAAAACAAATATACGTATGCAGGGGCAGCAGTTTTGCCCCTGCTTCAATTTTCGGACGATAACAGGTTTGCGATGTATACAGCCGCTTTTTCTTTTTTTCAAAGCAGTAATTAATACTTTCATAAAGCAAATGATGGTATAAATTATATTCTTTATTGCAGTTGTAATCCATGCCCATACGCACGTTAATAACATCGTTTTCACTCACAAGCAGCTGTGCGAATCCGATAATTTTTTCACCTGTTTTCGCGATTAGCATTTTACATTTTTCGCCAAGTTCTTTCCCGCATTCACAGAAATAATCCTGCGACAGCAATTCGTGTTTCAACCGCTGCCGAGTACGTGTTTGAAAGTAAAGCTCATGGCACTTTTCGCACTCTCGTGCCGTTAGGTTTGCTGCATTGATTACCTCGATTTTCAGGTCGTTTTTGCGCTTATTAATTCTGTTGCGGATATTAGCCCGCCATTTCTTTTTAAGCTTCATTAAGTAGTCATCAAAGCAGGTGCAGTTGAGGTCGATATAAGTCCCCGGCATAAAGTGCAGATAAATGAATTTTTTATGAAAATATTCGCTTGAATAATAGTTAATATGGTCTTTTATAATCACGAGTTCAACTTTTTTATTTTTTAAAAGCCTAATAATTTCATCTGTCATTTTCTCTGTTATAACGCTTTCAATCAGTTTATATTTGCTGCTGATATGAAACATATTATACTCGGCAACGGGCGAAGAAATGAACGCGGTGTTAAATTTTTTCGGCAGTAAATTATAGAGTTTTTCCGCCGCTCCGGAGAGCACTCCATAAAAAGAAAAGCCGCTGTCTATGAAAACATACGTCCACGCAACGACTTCATTTTCGCTTTTTGCAACCGCAAAATAACCCTCGAAATTATTGTCAAGATTTTTTGTTAAAGTTTTCAGGTATTTTGTTTTATGCTGGATGCTGACATCACTTGTCAACTTGTCTAATTCATCAAATGCTTCATCACACTTCAGCATTTCTACTTGAAAATTATTTAACACTTACTCACCTCTGTTTCAGAGTAGCATGAGTAATTGCGCTTGTCAACAGCGAAAAACCGCCTTTTAAGACGGTTTTTCGGGTTTATTGTAACTTAAAAATTCGGCAAAGCCGCGAATCCTTTTTCCAAATCTGCATTACTCTGCATATAATCTCTCAGCAGACCTGTTTGAGATGCGCTTTATAGCAATTCCATATGAAATGCGGAATTGCTATGAACAGAGACTTAAAGCGAGCCTAAAAGAATAGAATGTTCATCATCCTTGTCAAACAGATGGATATGGCTCGGGTCAATCGCCAGTTTAATTACATCTTGAGGACGCGCCTGCGAACGGTTAGAAACACGCACGGTCAGAGGGATTTCCTCGCAAGTAAGGTACAGATAGGTTTCCGCACCCATCATTTCAGCAACGTCAATGGTAGCTTCAATAACGCCTGTTTTCGCGTTACTGAGGAAAATTTCCTCATCGTGAATGTTTTCCGGACGAACACCAAGGATTAAATCCTTGCCGATGTAATTTTCAAGCGCGGGATTATCAGCTTTCGCCGCCGGAACCTCAACATAGAACTTGCGTCCTCTTGCAGTTTTGGTATCTTCGGAGCCGAATTCAACCATGAACTTATCGTCCTGCTTGAGCAGCTTTGCTTCTATGAAGTTCATCTGAGGTGAACCGATGAAGCCTGCCACGAACTTATTTACAGGGTTTGAGTAAAGGTTAATCGGGCTGTCGATTTGTTGAATGTAACCGTCTTTCATAACAACGATTCTGTCGCCCATCGTCATAGCTTCAATTTGGTCGTGCGTTACGTAGATAAATGTGGTTCCGAGTTTTTTGTGCAGTTTCGCAAGCTCGGTTCTCATCTGCGCCCTTAGCTTAGCGTCAAGGTTCGACAGCGGCTCGTCAAGCAGGAAAACCTGCGGGTCACGAACGATTGCACGTCCGAGCGCCACACGCTGTCTTTGACCGCCCGAAAGCGCCTTCGGCTTACGGTCAAGCAGGTGGGTAATGTCAAGAATCTTCGCCGCTTCGTCAACTAACTTGCGGATTTCATCCTTAGGGACTTTACGGAGCTTCAGCCCGAACGCCATGTTTTCAAATACGGACATATGCGGGTAAAGCGCGTAGTTCTGGAAAACCATCGCAATGTCGCGGTCTTTTGGGGCGACATCGTTCACGAGGCGGTCGCCAATGAAGAGTTCTCCTTCGGTTATTTCTTCAAGACCTGCAATCATACGAAGAGTCGTAGATTTTCCGCAGCCCGAAGGTCCTACTAAGATAATAAATTCTTTGTCCTTAATGTTCATTGTGAAATCCGAAACCGCAATAACGCCGCCCGGATAACGCTTATAAATGCCTTTCAGTGCTAAACTTGCCA
>JAITFV010000021.1 GCA_031281115.1 Oscillospiraceae bacterium
TTTTTTATTCAGCGTAGAACAAATACTCACACCGCAATACTATATTAACTTCTTGCCGCCAATACCATTGAATCTTGATTTTGCGGTTATGAGTTTTAAAGACAGCAGCGGCGCGGAACACTCATACACGCTCGGTCACAGCGGCTATGACGGCTCTTTTGTGTATGGAAACATACGGCTTATTAACGATAATGAAACGGGTATGACTATTGACGCGAGTATTCGCATGATTACCGACCATGGTTACGGCGAGCTTTACATTTTTGATGACACTTTGCAGGAGTACAGGCATATCACGGAATTTAACAGACCGGAAGAGCAGTTGATGCCCAAATGCGCAACATGGCTTAACGATGAAATTTTGCTTGTTATTGCAGGTTTTGACCAAGGTTCGGTTACGCGCGGCGGCGATATTTTCTATTATAATGTCGCGACAGGTGAAAACCATAAAATCATTGAAACCATAGGTTATTATGAGCGCCGCTTGCAGGCGGAAATAAACTTTATGGAAATCATCGGCGATGAACTAAAAATCTATATTATTGTTCATTTCGGAGAGGTGAATTTTGTTTTCCGCTACACAGACAGAATTCCGCTGAGCCGGATATATGAATTAATTGATAATAATGAAATAATGATAATCGAAACCCAAGAAATTAATTAGGACTTGCTTAAATCCCTCACTGTTTAAATATACTGATAGAGTATACTTAAACGGGGAGGGATTTATTATGTCAAGACATTATTTTGCCGGCGCGAATACGCCGCAGGGCTTTTTTAGTTTTTATGACAACATTTTACCGCTCGCAGACACAAAGAGAAAAATCTACATAAAAGGCGGTTCAGGCACAGGAAAAAGCACAATCATGAAAAAAACCGCGGGCATTTTCAAGAAGCGGGGTTTCACCGCCGAGCATTTTTACTGCTCGAACGACGCGAAAAGCCTCGACGGTATTAACATTCCCGAACGCGGAATCGCGCTTGTTGACGCGACAAACCCGCACCCCGGAGACCCGCAGATTCCCGCCGCAAGGGACGAAATTTTCAACGCTTCGGAATTCTTAGATAAGGCGTATATCAAGGAAAATGCAAATAAACTGACCGAACTGCTAATGGAGAAGAACTCGCTTTACAAGCGGGCTTACGGCTACCTCAGCTCTGCGAATGAAATCTACCGTCTGAACGAAGCTGTTTATGAGAATATGCTCGACTTCAAAGTTTTAAATAAACAAATTCTTGAGATACTTCGGATTTTCGACGAAGCAAAAGACGGACGGGGCGCAGACAGAAAGCTGTTCGCGACGGCAATCACACCGGAAGGAGTAAAAAGCCTTGTGAATTCCGCGCTTAAAGCCGAAAAAACCTACATTTTAAACGGCATCGGCGCGATGGGTATAACCGAAATGTTAGACACAGTGCAAAGAAACGCAAACCTGCTCGGATTCAACACAGTGAGCTTTAAAAACCCGCTCAACCCCGCAGACACCGAGCATCTCTACATTCCCGAACTCGACACCGCCTTCATAACTTCAAACAGCTTTCATGAATATAACGAAACCGGCGAAGAAATAAAATTTGAGGAATTTTTGAACGCCGGCGTGAGTAAAAACCGGAGTGCAATCAGCTACAATAACGGCATTTTCGATGAGCTTTTGCAAAAAACAATCAAAACAATGGCACAGGCGAAGGGCGCACACACAAAAATCGAGGAAATATACAGCGAGGGAATGGATTTCAAGCGGATGCACAGAGCTTTTGATAAAATTTTGGAGGAACTTTTGGAATTATAAAAATATTCTTTATTTTTTATGTAACATTTGCGTTTTAATGTGATATATAGATAAGGAATGAATTTTAAAGGAGCGAAATATTATGAAAAAACGTATTTTAGCTATGTTTGTTGCGGTTGTGGTGATTTTCGGGGTGATTCAGACCGTGACTGCGAGCAACACAACTTTACAAACACCAATTATAACTATGCAGCCTGTGAGTGCGAATTATTTATTAAATGCAACTCCAACTTCATTGTCTGTAGATGCCTATGTAACCGATGGTGGCGCGCTCACGTATCAATGGTACAGTAACCCCGTGAACAGTAACATAGGCGGCATAGCTATCGAGGGTGCGACAAACCCAAGCTTGATTCCGTCAACAACAGGAACACATGATTCATATTATTATGTTGTTGTGACAAATACAAACGGCGACAACGAACCGACGCTAACAACAAGCAATGTAGCGGCTATTTATTTTGAACGCGAGCTTGGGAAATTTAATGCTACTTCTAATTGGGGATATTATGCTTGGTATCATTTATATTCTGCAGGTGATTTTACTCATTCTAATTCTGGTATCGAACTAACGTTCGGAATGCTACGCAATGCAGTGGAACTCCGTATTGAGTTTACAGAAGAACCTGCCGGAGATATTATGTTTGCATATGCTTTTCATTCTCACCCGCACATAAAAATATTCGGTTCCGGGCATGGTACAAGCCTTGTTTTCAACTTTTCTTTACCTACTTTAAATTGGCATGAAGCAACATCTGATAATTTTGGTCATATTGGAACAACACTTGCTTTAATGTATTCTGAAAATCACGACCTGCGGGAAATCATAGAAAGCGCAACCCTCGTGTATAAAGGGAGTT